>DAITPI010000018.1:6874-21183 GCA_036833655.1 Anaerolineales bacterium
ACCCCTGTTTTCGGGCTAATACTTCTCATCTATGAGTTACTGAATTTACATCTTCCCATGATGCAGCCGGTCGGCAGCTTCCTCCGTGAGCGGGATATAGACCTGGACGCGCGTCCCCTTCCCGGGCGCAGAGTCGACGTTGAGCAAGCCATTGACCAGCTCCGTGCGCTCGCGCAGGTTGATCATGCCCAGGCTGCCGCGCTTATCGTAGGACTTGTTCATGGCTGCCACATCAAAGCCCAGCCCATCGTCTTCAATCTCCAGTAAGGCAATGCCTGTTTCGAAAGGACGCAACCGTACCCAGATGTGCAGGGCATTGGCATGTTTACGGGCGTTATTCGTGGCCTCTTCAATAATATAGAAGATCACGCCCTGCTTGCCCATCTCCATATCGTCGAGGATCGATTCGTCCACATTGATGATCACATTCTGGGTGAAGGTCTCGCGCATCTTCTCCGCCATGGAATACAGAGCCGCACTCAATCCCTGCGACTCCAGGATCAGCGGGCGGAGCGTGAACAGCATGTGACGGATTTCCTTGGTGGTGCGGTGCGCCAGCTCCTCGATCTTGGTCAGCTCCTTGGCGGCTTCCTTGACGTCCTTGTTCAGCATACGACGAGCCAGGTTGATCCGCATTGCCATGGCTGCGACGGACTGCGTGGGACCATCGTGCAGGTCCCGCGCCAGCTTCTTGCGCGCTTCCTCCTGCACCTCCACCATGCGCTCCTTCTCCTCGACCAGATCCTGGTACAGACGAGCATTCTGCACGGCGATGACGGCCTGGCGTCCGATGATATCGAGCAAGCCGCAGCGCTCCTTGGTGAAGTAGTTGGGGTCCGGGTGCGCAAACAGCATCGCGCCGTAGACGTTGAAACCGCTCCGTAAGGGGAAACAGTAAGCGGACGAGCACGAGCGCAGCGCAATGATCCGGCCAAGCTCCATGTCATAGCCGATGTCGGGGCTCAGGATCGCTTCGCCTCCATCCAGCACTCGCTTGAGGATTCCCTCAGTGCCGTTCAGATTGACCCGCAGATCCGCATTGGTGAGACGCCGCGCCGCACCGATCCGCAGCTCGTTGCCCTTGAACAGGAGGACGGCGCTCACCAGCCGCTCGTCCGAGTCGGGCTCATCGGGATCCGGATTCGGGTTCAGGGCGGTATAGGCGAGGTCCAGCGCCGAGTCGAGCACGCGGCGGTAGCTGAGGGTAGCGGTCATCGTAGAGGTCAGCTCGTAGATCGCGCGCAGCCGCTCGCTTTCCATACGCTGGCGGCGTTCCTCGAGATCCAGACGGGTCTGGCGGGAGAGGCGCAGCCGCCGCATCAGGAAACGGCCAGCCAGGCCACAGATCAGCCCGAGAAGCAGCGTTAGCCCGATAGGACCCAGGATATCCGGCGATAGGTTCCCCGAGAGCAGGCCGGGAAAGGCAAGAGCTTGCCAGAGCGCAAAGAACGCAGCCGCGCTCAAGGCTCCGCTCAGCTCAAAATAGACAGCCCCTGTGAGGATCGGGATGAGCCCCACCCAGGCAGCGGCACCGTCGACGCCATGATGCATCCAGAAGAAAAGCGCCGACAGCAGCAGATCCACAACCAGAACGGACTCACGATGGTAACTGCGCGCCCGCATGCCCAGCACAGCCAGCAGGCTCATCGCGGTGTTCCAGATGAAGATGAGCACCAGTGGCAGAACGGGCAAGGTAGCTAGCTCTCCCTGCGCGGAGACCGCGATCACCAGCCCCACCAGTACAATCCAGCGTAGGGAGGCAGCCAGCCAGTCCGCGACATACGGAGTCTCGAATTCACGCATAGGATAATGATACTCTAAAAAACCTAACGAAAACCCCACTCAGCAGGTAGATAAGATCAGGACCTGGCTGAATCGCGACGAGGTCATCCGTCCCATCCGCGGATTTTCGCCAGCCTATGTGAATCGGAAACCCATCCAAGAGCCCTGGCGGAACCGACCAGGTGCTCGCGCTGGCGGGTGTTCCGACGACTTCTCAGGGATTAAAGCTCATAACCCATCTGCTGCAGGTACGCGTTCAGCTTTTCTTTCAGGATCCCCTGCTCTTCAGCTGTATACGATTCGCGGAATCGTCCGATCTTGCCTTTATAGAAATGCAGGCCCTGTTGTCCCTCCGCGGCGCCGGGGCGATAGGCAGCGACCACTTTTAGCACTTCAGGGTCATTCCCGTTCAAATTCAGGAAGTCCACCAGTTGCTCCGCTTCCTTGTCGTAATCCATCAACAGGTCTTCATAGCGGGCGATCAGAACGCCTTTTTCCTTCGTCCACTTTTCCCAGATGCGGACGTAATCCATGATAAAGTCGACACTCTTCTGGAAATCGGTCAGGTGAGAGAACGCGTTCGGGTGTCCCTTTTTGAGAGCGCGCTGGCCGTAATCGTAAGCGGACAGCATGGCATCGCGCGGGTCGCGATAGATGTACGTGATCCGAAGCAATCCCAGGCGCTGCAAAAGCCGGGACGCGGACGTGGGCCCCGCGTGCGCTTTGATCACGAAGGCGTTCCCCATCAACGCCGGCAGCGTGACCAGCGCCAGCCTGCGGGCGGAGAGAACCCCAATGTTGCAATTTACTTCGGTCAGGATGCTTTCCAAATGATAGCGTTTGCGGACCGCGCGCGCATCGGCAGCACCGGTCGTTTTCATCAAATCGTGCACCAGGTTATAGTGCCAGCCCGAGCCAGCGCGCGGCATCCCAACGGACAGTACGATCATTCCTGCTCCAGTCCCGCGATCGCCATACGCCGCTCATCCGAGGAGGCTGGCGCTTTCCAGGTGAGAGCTGTCATCCCCGCCAGGATGCCGAAATTGATCCAGATGTTGGGCGTGGCAAACGAGTCTTGTGTAATGTTGTAGAGTGCAACGGCGAACCAGGAGAAGATCCCTGCAATCCCCAGATAACGACCGAAATAGGTCCTCATCCGCAGGGCGTGCAGTGCGTCCCCGAGCACCGAGAATAGAAATGCCAGAAAAACGAAGAAACCAAACAGGCCGGTCTCTGCCAGCAGACGCACATACATATTTTTGGGGTTCGGGTACAGCCGGTTCTCCGGGCTGAGCTGCCGGGCGATCTCCGGGACGGTGGTCAATGCCCAATCGGGCAGGTGCCGGTAAATGTAGAAACCGCTCGCCCCGAGGCCGACACCGATGACCGGGCTCTCGTCATACGCGCCCAGCCCGCCAAACGTGTATGCAGCACGCGCCCCCGCTGAATTCTCGATAATGAACTCCTCCACGCTCTCCGCCCGTGTGCTGAACAGGCGGGTGATGTATCCCTTCTGGCTCAGGAACAACCCCGCGCCCGCGAGGACGCCGAGCACGACCACCACCACGCCGAGACGTAGAAGCCCATTCCTTCCACCCTCGAAGCCGGAGGCGAACCAGATCCACGCGCCACGGAGTTCCGTGCGACCCACCAAGAGAAATGTCAAAACGGAGGCACCGGCTGCGGTGAGCAGGCCCCCGCGCGAGAAGGTTGCCAGCAACAGCGCGACCGCAAAACCCAGCAGGATCGTCTCGAGCCATTTGAAGCGTGTCACCCGCCGGCCGGTCAGCAGCGCAGCGAACAGCCAGGGCAAATACACCGTCGCGATCTGCCCGGCGAGCCAGGCAGGCTCATAAGCCATACCCGAGACACGATTGGTCTTCACCAGCTCACGCATCGAGAAAGCTCGCTGCCAGTGTGTGACCGTGACTTTCTTCAGCAACGGCGTGTAGAATGCCAGCGCCTGCACGCCGCTCCACAGGATGTCCATCACGAAGCCAGCCAGCAGCCATTTGAGCGAAAAGCGCAGGTCGTCGTCGGTGCGATTCATCCAGGCGGCGGCGACAAAGAAGGCCAAACCGATCACCAGCGTTGCCCAGGCGCGCAGGGCGCGCCCCCAGTATTCATATCCCCGCATTGGAAGCGGGTCGAGCAGGATGCCAATGCCGGTTGCGGTTAACGCGATCAGCAAAAACCCGAGCAGCGGGGTCAGCGTGCCTGCGCGGGGAAGGGAGAGCGGTCCCCGCGTCAGCTGCAGGATGAGCAAGAGGAGCAGCAGGGCAACCGGGTAGAGCGACAGGGGTCTGACGTATGTGCTATCCCCCAAAAAGGGAAAATAACGAAAGCTGGTGACGGGCAGCGTGAACAATGCTGCGCCCCACAGAAAGCGCATGATCCTGGTCGGAGAGGTCACAGGGATGGCGGCGTTGTTCATCGGGCTCGATGCAGGAACAGGACCAGGAACGAAGCCAGCGCCAGGAATGCGAGCGCGCCGACAAAGAGATACGTGCTGAGAGAGTCGCTTCGATCGCGGGGGACCTGCGCCGTCTGGGTCTGCGTCGCTTCGATGAAGGCATTCGGACCCTCTGCCGTTCCCGTCTGGAGGCGGACCTGATCTACAAAGGCCTGCGCCCACGTGGAGACGAGAGCCGCAGCGCGCTCCGGGTTCGGGTCATCCGCGTAAAAGTGCCAACCTCCCTCTGCCGGCTGGCTCAACGACAGAGTGCCATTCCGCAGCTCTGCAGCGCTCAGGATATTGCCATTGATGCTCACGACAGAATCGATCACCGCATCCGACCAGGCGATCTCTTCCAGTTTACGGGTCTCGCGCTCGAGGTAGTAGAACTGCTGCCGGTCCGTCTCCTGTGGCCAGGCTTGTTCCAGATTGAAATCGACCAGAACGGTCGCATGGGCGCGGTAGGGAGGCGGAGCCACGTAGTAGACTGCGGCGCCGAGCAGCGCACCGATCAACGCGCCGACCGACCAGAAACGCCAGGCTTTGAGCAGGCGGATGAGGTCGTCCATGGAGGGAGGAGAGAATAACCAGGGCATGTTTTATCCGATTCGGAGTCCAGAATCTCCCGATTTTGGGTGTTCAACACGAGTCTGTGACTCCAGCAATTTTCGCCGGCGGCGGTTCCACAACGGCGCGATCCATCTGCGCAGGTAATACTTCGCGACGATGACCGAGAGCGGAGAACCACCGTCGCGATAGTGGACCCGGATCATCTCGGGCCAGCAACGGTCATCCGCAAGAATAGTCTTTCCAGACGTATGCAGCCGGAAGTTTGCCCAGGTCTGAGGCACGTACTTGATCTCCGCATGCCTGGCAATGCGCGTCCACAGGTCATAGTCCATTGCAAAATAGAACGAGGGATCGAGCGGACCTATCCGTTTCCACAATTCCGCGCGGAAGAACATCGTCTGTTGCGGAATATGAGTATACCCGCGGCGGAGTAAGCGATAATCGGTCTGCGCGGAACGAAATTTCCCGATCACATCCCCGGTCTCGTTGATGTAATTGCAATCTCCATACACCATGCCGATTTCGGGGTGTTCCTGCAAATAAGCTACAGCGGCGGCAAAAGCGCCAGGCTCATAGGTGTCATCCGAGTTGATCCAGGCGAGGATCTCGCCTTTTGCACGCGCGAATCCTTTATTGATGGCGTCGGTTTGTCCCCCGTCCTTCTCACTGACCCACCAGGCAAGCCTGTTCTCGTATTTCCGGAGGATGCCAGGCGTGCCGTCTGACGACCCCCCGTCGACGATGAGATACTCGACCTGCAGGTATTCCTGCGAAAGAACCGATTGGATTGTCTGTTCGAGATAGCGCGCCTGGTTATAAGAGGGTGTAACAATCGAAATGAGCATCGTTGATTGCGCTAATTATATAGGATTTATCGGGGCGATTCCAAAGTCTGGAGACTTTGGAGTCCGGTTTAGATGCTATAATTTTTTCACCTATGAGTATCTCTTCTCCTCTTCCCAGGGTTTCCATTATCACGCCATCCTTCAACCAGGGCGAGTTCCTGGAAGCGTCCATTCATTCCGTGCTGGAGCAGGACTATCCGGACCTCGAATACATCATCGTGGATGGCGGTTCCAAAGACAATAGCGTGGAGATCATCAAGAAATACCAGGACCGCCTGGCATGGTGGGTATCGGAGAAGGATAAGGGCCACGCGGATGCACTCAACAAAGGCTTTTCTCATGCAACGGGAGAGATCCTGGCATGGTTGAACTCAGACGATATTTACTTTCCGAATGCGGTGTCCGAAGCCGTTGCCGTTTTGATGGACCATCCCGAGGTGGGAATGGTCTACGGCGACGCGGAGCTGATCGACGACGCGGGCGCGACCGTCGGACAGTTCGGGTCGAAACAGACCAGCTACCGGCAGATGCTGCGCGGCTCCGTCCACATTCCTCAGGCGACTACCTTCTTCCGCGCGGACGTGTGGCGGAAGGTCGGTCCCCTCGACCTCGCGCTGTTCTTCAGCTTCGATTACGACCTGTGGGTGAAGATCTCGAAGGTGTCCCAGTTGTTATATGTTCCGAAGCGCTGGGCAAAGTTCCGCATCCACGAGGCCGGCAAGACGATCGTCAACGACGACCGCTGTTACCCGGATATGCTGCGCGTGCTCGAGCGTGAAGGGGGAAGCTGGCTCTCGTGGCTCCGGCTCAGGATGATCGCCCGCAAGCTGCTCTATTCCTGGATGCCCTGGAAGTTCCGGCTGCGGCTGAGGAAGATTCTGACCTTCAAGTAATTTACATCGTATCTTCGACCACGCGCTCGCCGGCTTTGCGAGCGTAGTACTGCTGCTCGATCCATCTGTAGGTATGGGTCAGGCCTTCCTTGAAGGGCGTGGACGGTTCCCAGCCAAAGACTTGCTTGATAAACGTATTGTCGCTGTTGCGCCCCGCCACCCCGCGCGGGGCATTTAGGTCGTATTTGCGGTCGAGCTTTACGCCGCCGATCTCCTCCGCCAGGCTGACCAGATGGTCCACGGAGATGAGCTCACTCGAGCCGAGGTTGATCGGGGTGGCAACCAACTCATCGCAGTGGACGATCTTATCGATCCCCAGGACGCAATCCTCAATATAGGTAAAGCTGCGCGTCTGCGTGCCATCGCCCCAGATCATGATTTCATGGGTCCTGCTGTCCTTTGCCTGGATGACCTTGCGGCAAATGGCGGCTGGCGCCTTCTCCCGCCCGCCGTCCCAGGTGCCATGGGGGCCATAGACGTTGTGGAAGCGGGCGACAAAGGTCTTCATATGGCGCTCTGCCCAGTATTCCTGACAGAGCATCTCGGCAAACAGCTTTTCCCAGCCATAACCGCGCTCCGCCCGGGCAGGATACGCATCCGACTCTTTCAGTGCCCGCACGTCGGGGTCCTGCTGCAGGTCCGTATTGTAGACACAGGCGGAGGAAGAAAAGAAATAGCGGTTGACTCCAGCCTGATAGGCAGCCTCGAGCATGTGCGTATTGATGAGGGAGGAACGCATACACTCCACCCGGAAGCGCTCGATGAAACCCATGCCGCCCATGTCAGCCGCCAGGTTATAGACCTCCACGGCATTCTCCACGGCGCGGGCGCACGCAGCGCTTTCGCTCAGATCGAGGCGCAAATTCTCGACACCGGGTGCGCGCTGGTACCAGTTGCTCAGGGGTTTCTTGTCCACCGCGCGGATGCGGGTATAGCCCAAATCATGGAAATAGCGTACCAGCGAGCCACCGATAAATCCGCCTGCCCCGGCAATGACGATCAGGTTGTCCTGTTCGAGATCGCGGTGAATGGTTGCGTTATCCTTCATTCGTTCTCCTGTCGGATTTGTAGTATCAGGCGCTCTCCCACTCACCATTCTTCATCGGAATAATAGAGGGAGGAGACGCCCCGGGTAATTTCACGGACATGCCGGACTTCTTCAGCACTTAAGCGCTTCTTCCAGACCTCGATGTTGGAGCGGCTATCCAGCTTGTACTCGTGCACCTTTTTGCGGGAGGATTCTACCGGGTTCTCAGAGCTGCTCGAGGTCAGAATCGTCTTCTCGACGCGCGGCGTAAATTCAAGGCCCAGCGCGGAATAGAGATCGCGGTAGGCAGGGATCGGATCGCGCGAGACGTCCTCATGGCGGACAACAATGAAATCGCGGTTTGGTTGGTGGGTCGCGTGGACTGTGCCATAGATCAGCTTCCAGAGCAGCGCAGCCTGACCGATCACATCCTCCGGCTTCATCGCCTGCATCTCCTCCCTGTAGCGCTCCAGGTGGTCACGCATCAGCAGGGGCTGCTTGAGCAGGTCCTGAAAATCGAATGGCCAGTTGAGGCGCTTCAAGCTGCTGGCAAATGCAGCAGGATGGCGGACCGTGATCACGACCTTACAATTCAGCTTTTTTGCAAACCATGGGGTGGAAAAGACGGCAAACGGATCCTTGAGCAAGATCCGCTGGCCGCGCATCAAGCCGTTGTAAAAGATCACGAAGTCACGCCCCATCCGCAAGAAATCGCGGCGGGAGCGGAGCGAGCGGATCTCATCCCAGAGGTGGTAATCGAACTCCAGCAATTCCTGAAAGCCCGTCAGGTAGTCGTTCTCGTTATCCTCGCAGATATACTGGTACCAGTACTGGACCCTGGGACGGAAGACCCCGGGGCGATGCAGCACGTTCAGCGGCTCGCTGATATAGGCGGTCAACGCATCCGCAGCCAGCATTTTTCCCACCCAGGTGGTCCCGCTGCGATGTGTCCCTGTGACCAGAATCGGTATGAGCTTGTTGTTAGTCATATTGGTTATTTATCCATGGGCACAGCCACGATCGAATTCACGCCGTAAAGCGCCGCTGCGCAACGGTTCAAGCGGAAGTCCGCCTGGTCGCCTAAATCTTGACTCCGCTCGGTGCGCAGGAAGCGCACGATCAGGTCCTGCGCGCCGCCTGCCTTGAGAGCCCGGATCTCCGCCTCGCGCGCATCCCAGGCTGCTGCCCGCTGTCGATACACCGGAATATCCTGGGCGAGCCGCTGGGCAGTCCGTAGCGGGTAGAGCAAAAGGACTGCCAGGAGGATCAGCGCGAAAGTGCGGGCGAACACGGATTGCAAAGCCACCACCTGGGCGACCAGTGTTCCCAGCAGGGCGCCCTCCATCATCAGGGCCGCTGTCATCAACACCCGGCCGGCAAACCGGGCGCGCGGCGCAGGGTAGGACTGCCCGTAGGCGCTGGGTGCAAAGCTGGCAGCAATCAGGAGATATGCCAGGAGAAGAACGAGCACCATCAGGACTCCAAGCCGGTTGCGTTCTGCCCGGGAAAGCGTCCGAGAGGCCTGCATATATTGTACATAAAAAAGCAGGGCTGGCGCAGCAACCGAGACCAGAGTTGGGATGGGAAGGGTCCGCAGTGTGTCCCGTATGAAATACAAGGGGTAGAGAATGACTCGAATAACGAGCTCAGGCAAAGGCGGAGGTGGCGTTTGCATCCGGATCGAATTTGCAGGCGCCAGCGCCATCACAAGCAGGGCAGTCAGGGCGCCGGCCAGCGCCCAGAATAGAACGATCAGGATATATCGGCGACTGCGCACATCGCTCCACCGCCAGGCTGCGAGGATCCCCAGGCCCAGCACCGTGATTAGCACCGCGGTCGGGGGCTCAGAAAGGCCGCCGAGCAGCAAGGGAAACCCAAAGCAGGCTGCCTGCACCCACAGGGAGGGCATGCGTCGTCCTGCATGCCTGATCTGCCGCAATAAGAAGAGCCCAAAAAACGGGATCAACACGACCGGCGCAAAATGGGACGTCATGCCAGCGCGCCAGTAAAGGGTTTCATACAGATCGGGCGCCTGCGTCAACGAGAAATAAACAAGCAAGATCGAGACAAGCAGGATCACCCAGCGGTTCCATCCCAGGCGAGTCCACTCCACTATTTGCTTCAGAAACAGGTAAACGCCCCCGACAAACAGGGACAGCATCAGGGCTGGCAGGATCGCCACGTTGTACCAGCCAAAAAGTTTGTCCACCAGGCCGATGAAAAGGATATTCGTATACCGGCTGGATGCCAGGTAGTAGCGCTGGATCATGGCGTCGATGAGATTGTCCTGCAGGAAGAAAGCGGACAGGCAGTAATCGTCGCTGCCGTAACGGGAGAACGTACCAAGATAGGCATACAGAGCCAGCGCAATGAACGCCGAAAGGATCCCCAGCCCAAGGACCAGCGTCGGTAGGCGGCTATTGGAAAACGGTTGCTTTGCAGGTTCCAATGAATCTCTCATCATTTCATCCAGGCTTGATTGCCACCGCTACCAGGATCATCCCCAGGGAGGAGCGTCCGCTCAGCTCACGCAGCAGGCGGCTCTTTGCGCTCTCAAACGAGAACAGGGATAAAAATGGACTTAGGTAATAAATGGAACCCGAATATTCGATCTCCAGGCTCAGCGCCCTCAGCATCCGGTTCAAGGAGGCAGGGTGAAAGCGGCTGATATGCTGCTCGCCCGCCATCTTGGGCGCCATGTTCAACCGGTCGACAGCCCACTCCATCACGGGCCAGAAGCTCCGGTAATTTGGCGTGGTGATCAGGAGTCGCCCACCCGGACGAAGCACGCGAGCCGCCTCACGGATGGAATTCTGCGGCGCTTCGAGGTGCTCGATCACTTCCGAGAGCACGATACAGTCAAAGCTCGCTTCTGCCAGAGGCAGTCGCTCGCCGATCGCCTGGGTCAGGGCGTAACCGGCTGGCGGCTCCGCGCCGCAGGCGGCTTCCTCAAGACGCGACCGGACAAATGTCAGCGCCTGCATGGATAGATCCAGCGCCAGGGGATAACTGCCCGCCACGGTCGCCTGCAGCAGCAGATTGCCCGCGCCGCACCCAATCTCCAGCACGCGTGACCCGGCGGCTAAATGTGGGCGGATCAGCCGGTCGATCATGGTCAGCTTGCCGGCATGCCAGAAGCGCTGCATCGGGTGCCCCGAATGCAGGGCGCGATACTGGTAATCGCCTGCGACGGAATGATAATCAAAGGACAATCTACGCTTCTCCTACTTGTATTTGCCCTGCAAGTCGTTCCACCGGACCATGAACAGGTTCGTCGTCATCTTGAGCGAGTCGACCACCAAACGGACGCGGCTGCGCTGGCGGTGCTCGATCATGTGCACGGGGACGGGCTGGATCCTGAATTTCAGCTTGCGCGCGATGAAGAGCATCTCCACGTCGAAACCAAAGCCGCCAATCGTCACACGCTGAAAGATCTCCCGGGCAGCAGCCGCCCTAAAGCTCTTGAACCCGCACTGGGTGTCAGGCAGTCCCCGGAACAGTACCGCCTGCACCATCCAAGAGAAGACCTGACCTGCAACGTAGCGCAGAACAGGCACGCCCTTTACTTCAGAACCCGGCAGGACTCGGGAGCCGATGGCAAGGTCAGAGCCATTCTTGAGAGCCTGCAGAAAATCCTCGATGGCGGCGAGCTCGTAGGGCAGATCGGCATCGATAAAGACAAGATACGCGCCGCGACTCTCCGTCACACCGCGGCGTATGGAAAACCCTTTCCCCATGTTCTGTGGATTGGACAGCACCCGCACGTTGGCTACGATGTTACTGTGCCACTTCTGGACCGACTCGACGGTCTTATCCTGGCTTCCGTCGTCCACGACCAGGATCTCATACGCCTCGGGGCGCGCGGACAGATAGCTATGTAGACAGTCCAGGGTGCTGGCGATCAACGCCTCTTCATTGTAGGCCGGGATGATGATGGACAGCTCAGGCGAGGTCATGATCCGTTCGCGTCCTGCAGGATGGGATTTTTCAAGTCAAAGATCAGATATCCATCGCCTTCCGCGGAAACGGGATAGAAGGAATACAGGCGCTCCTTAAGCTGGGACTGGCGGTCGAGCTCGTCGAAATCGGTGACCAGGAAGTAGCTCATTTTCGAAGCATAGCGATTGAACAGATCGTCGAACGAAAACACGCCGCCGCGGATATTGGCATAGCCCGCGTCGCCGGTATAGGGCCAGGTGGCGAACCGGCGCCAGCCCCAGTATTCCAGGCGCGAGCCATAATCCTGGGTCAATGCAATGACGCGCGCGTTGTGGTCGAACTGCTCGCCGATCTCTGCCCACATTGTGGCTTGCGGGCGGTAATCCACCGCCTTCATTTGATTGCGCACATCCCACAGGACGGAGAACAGGCCATAGAGGAGGATCGCGCTGACCGCAATCTTTGTCCACCGGAGAGCGGACATCTCGGTCAAGCGCGTGAAGAACCACTCCCCCAGCGGCGCAAGCGACAGGGCAACGATCGGAATGAACGGTAGATGGTAATAGTCATGCGTAGCGATGTGGTAGTTGAAGAACGATCCATACAGAAGATACGCTGCCCACAAACCGACCAGGAAGCTGCGCAAACGCTTATCCTGTGCCAGGAACAAACCCAGCAAGCCAAGCATGATAAAGACCCCCCCGGCCGCCATGCTTGCCTTGACTTCCCACTGCAGGTAATTCAGAGGGCTGAATAACAACGCCGGGATGAAGCGTCCGCTGAACTGCGAAGCAAGGTCGCCGCGGATGAAGATGCCATACACCAGGTATAACAGCGCCGGCAATGCGCCAAGCACCGCCAGGATCCAGACCTGTCCATTTCGCAGCAGACCGCGGAATGAGAACCGGGATAGCGCCAGCCCCAGCGCCCCGCCGATCACAAAGAACGCCGCGGAGAACTTGATAAAGATCGCAAAACCGCCGAGGAGTCCCGCCAGGATTACCTTGGTCCAGGAGGGGGAATGCGACCAGCGCGAGAAGATCCACCAGAACGCCAGGGTCAACAAGACCATCAGCGGATCGGGCTGAAAACTCCGGCTCCCAAGGATAGCGTAGGGAAAGATCAAATAATAGGCAGTGGAAACGAGCGCCCCCTCGAAAGAGACAAATTCACGCGCCAGCAGGAACAGAAAGATCCCACCAGCGAGCCAGAACAGGGAGGAATAGATACGGGCAATCCATAGGTGCTCGCCGGTTAAGCCATAGGTCCACGCGACCAGGTGCTCGAAGACCACCGGCTCCACATCGGCTTTAAGCTTTGCGAAGCGGATGGCGGTCTCCAGTTGCCAGGTGGGAATACCGTCCGGCTGGGTCTGATAGTATAAACCCCGCGCCTTGATCGCCGATAAAAGCTGGCGCGTGGGATGGAAATCAAGCGGCAGGTCGGTAAGGTCGTAGAGCCGGATCGCCAGTGCCGCAGCGAAAAGCACCAGGAGCGCGCTGAGACGCGCGGCACGGGACGAAAAAAAAGATTCCGGGAACATAGCCGAAGTATTTTATCAGATTCAGCCTGTTACCTCTCCCCTGAGAGCCTGCGCTGGCGGCGGCGCAGCACCGCCTCCCGCAGCCTGCTCAAACCGGTCAGCTCCAGCAGGGCAGATACCAGGATGTTGAGCCGCTGCAGGGCGGTCGGTGGGTGGAGCAGGAGCGCCCGCAACCAGGCGACCAGCGCGGCACCGGGCTGTCCCCCATCGAGCAGGTAACGCGCGTCGTAGCGATGCGCCGAGGCGTGTGCCCGTCGCTTCACGCCCCGAACGGGTTCCGCCAGACCGGGCTGGCTCTTCGCCCAGTCCAGCACGCGGAACGCCTCCCGCCCGAATTCCGCAGCCCGGGCGCGGTTCTTTGCCCCGGGGTGATAGCGCGCCGCCGACCAGACCTGCGGCACGTGCAGGATCCTCCCCTGCTGCGCGAGCCGGATCCAGAGCTGGTGGTCGAGCATAAAATGGAAGCTGGTCTCCAGGGGCCCGGCTTTTTCGAAGGCGCTACGCCGGAAAAAGACGCTGGGCTGCCCGACGATCTGGAAGCACAGCAAATCTTGAAGAGAGAGCTGTTTGTATCTCAGGACATTGATCGTTTGCCCGTCCTCGTCCACTGCCAGCATATCGCCATAGACCATGGCCACATCCGGGTTTTGCTCGAAGCAGCGCACCGCCACCGAGAGCGTATTGAGCATGTAGTAGTCGTCCGAGTTCAGCCAGGCGAGGATCTCACCGCTCGTACGCGCCAACCCTTTGTTGATGGCGTCTGCCTGCCCGCGATCCTTCTCTGAGACCCAGTACGCCAGGCGATCGGCATATTTGCGGATGATCTCCACAGAGTCATCGGTCGAACCGCCATCGACGACGATGTACTCGATGCGTGGGTAATCCTGCCCGAGCACGGACTGAATGGTCTGCTCGAGGTAAGCAGCCTGGTTGTAGGAGGGGGTCACGATGGAAACGAGAGGTTGCAAGGTATTTAGAAGAGAGAGCTGTAATCCACCTTGGGGAAGATGGTGAGCTTGCCACCAATGGTCGCATCGAGGATCTCCCGCCCGGCCCGGCGGTAGGCTTCGCGCGCCATGGCATAGCCGACTTCTGAGGTTTCCAGGTCCGGAAGCTGCCAGCGAAAGCCTTTCCCGAAGTAAGCAGGCGAAAAATGGTTGGGGTCATCGCCCTGGGATACGACGGTGGTATTTGGCTTGCCGGTCGCGGTGTAATTATGATCCACGCCGATCAGGATGACCTGCCGGAATCCCAT
>DAITPI010000019.1:0-21075 GCA_036833655.1 Anaerolineales bacterium
AAGCGGATACGTGCGGCAGTCCGATTATTCCACAGATTCGCTTTTTCGGATATGCTGAGAGGGGTAAATCTTTCGTTGGAATAATCGGGGACAGATTCCTGGGTTATCAACAATTGCGGAGTGTTTGATCTCGTGGGCTTGTCGGATGATCTCACCACGGAGCACACGGAGACCACCGAGAAAATCCCTTTAGGAAGCTCCGTGCGCTCTGTGCTCTTGGTGGTAAATGTGTTTTCGCCCATCCTTTCGAAGACTCCCGCCGATTGAAACCGGGGGGCAAGAGGCAGTATAATCATTTCGAGAAAATGCGCGTCGCTGCGGCGGGCTCGCCTGCAGTGACAGACAAGAGGAGACAATCATGAGAAGAACCCTTGGTTTTTTGATCGGGATCGTGGTCGGGGGGATGGTCGGTTCGACGATCGCGTTGCTGATGGCGCCTGAGTCTGGCGATCAGCTACGCACCGAGCTGCGTTCGCGCGGCGAGAGCTTCTTCAATGAAGTTCGTCATGCCGCCGACGAGCGCAAGATCGAGTTGCGCCAGCGGCTGGAGTACATGCGCGAGCCGCGGGCGGAGTAAGCCGGAACACCGGCGCGCAGGGAGAAAGCCCTCAATCGTATACCTGCTTGCTGGTGCGTCTGACGACCTGCTCATAGAATTCTTCCACCTTCTTCATCGTTTGTTCGTATTCGGCGCGCGTCACGATCATCTGCTGGTTTGAGCCTGCGGCTTTTTGCCGCAGGCTTCTGTTTTCGATAGCGGATACGATGGTTTCGGCGATGGAGCGCGGATCGTTCGCATCGAATAACAGTCCGTTTTCGCCGGGAGTGATCCATTCCCGGATCGATTCCAGGTCCCCGGCAACAGGGAAGCATCCACAGGCAATGCCTTCCAGCAGCGTGTTGGGGGTACCGTCATGATTGCTGGGGGAGGCAACGATCTGGGCGCGCCGATATGCTTCTGCCATTTCAAAATGCGATACGGGGGGCAGCAGCTCCACAGCATGCTCAATATTCAATTCGCGAGTCCATTTCAGTGCTTGAGGCTCATCTGCCATGAGAGCAAAGATGAACTTCGCCTGCGGCTGTCGTTCCAGGACAAGCGGAATCGCCTTGAAAAAAGCCTCATTGTTGACGTAGGGGCGAAACCCGCGCGGGTTGATGATGACCGGCTCCTCCATTGACTTAAGATGTGGATGAAAGATATCCGTCCGGACTCCCCCGTTGCCAGGCGCGACCAGACTCGGCCTGCCGTTCCCAAAGCCCCATTCCCATGCCAGGCGCAGGTCACGCTGGCAGTCGGCGTGCAGGGCATCGGCGACTTTCATGGTCCAGCGCGTGTAGTGACTCATCAACCGGGTGGATGGGGCGTGCAGCGTGAAGTCGTTGCCCCAGGTGGAGACGAGCAAGGGAACGCCTGTGTACGCGTCCGCAGCCATCATGCCCTCATAGGGAATGCGCATGGCGTGGACCAGGTCTGGATGGACGCGCCGTGTGAACTCCCGCAGCTTCTGCGCCGGGCGGCGAATGGTCAGGGGCCCGAGCCACTGCCGGATGGTGGTCCGCAGGCCCACGGTCCGTGCGGGAGCGGTGCCGGGGCGCTGGCTTCCGCGTCGCAGCCCGCTAAATGCGACGGGGATCACCTCGAGCTCCGAGAGCGGTAGATCGAGGTCTTGCGGCAGGGCGAACGTGGAGGCGAGAAATACCTCGTCGCCGCGATCCGCCCGCCGGGCGAAGTAGCGGATCCAGTTTTGCGCGATGGGGGAGCGGCCGTCAGCCACGAAAAGGAGTCGCATGGTGCCAGGATTATACGTCATTGCCCGCGGGACGGAGACGCGGTATATTTATGAGCAATGAGCAAGGGACACATTCTAATCGTCGAAGACGACATGGACAACTATGAGCTTGTGCGTTTTGTGCTGGAGCGCGCAGGGTATGATGTCTTCCTGGCAGTCAACGGACGCGATGGGGTGTCCGCAGCCCGCTTTCAACAGCCGGACCTGATCCTGATGGATCTGGGAATGCCTGAGATGGACGGCTGGAACGCGGCGAGGCAATTGAAAGCGGATGAAACGACGAAAGCGATCCCGCTGTATGCTCTAACGGCGCATACGCTGCCCAGCGAGCGGAAGCGGGCGATGGAATCCGGTTGTGACGGCTATGTTTCGAAGCCCATCCACATGGACGGGTTTCTCGATCTGATCGAGGGGGCCTTCGGCAAAGACAGGGAAACGAAGAAAAATCAAAGGGCTCGTGAAATCAGTCGCTAGGGTGATAGTCACGCTTTAATCCGCGTTGATCCTGCCCGCGCGGGACAACGATCCAAATCAAGAGGTTAAACAACATGAAACAAATCTGTGTGGTCGGCGTAGGGTACGTAGGTCTTGTGACCGCAGCCTGCTTTGCCGACCTGGGGAATCGCGTCGTGGCGCTCGATGTAGACGAGCAGCGTGTGGAGCATCTCAAGAGAGGCATCATGCCGATCTATGAGCCCGGATTGGAAGAGCTGGTCAAGCGCAATACCAGGGCGGGACGGCTGTCCTTTACCACCTCCTATGCAGAGGCTTTGAAAGGCGTGGAGTTTGCGTTCATCGCCGTCGGTACCCCATCGAGTGTAGACGGCAATGCCGACCTGCAATACGTGGACTCCGCGGCGCGCTCGATCGCCCAAAACATGACGGCGCCTTTGATCATCATCAATAAATCCACTGTCCCGATCGGGACCGGGGACTGGGTCGCCGATATCGTGCGCAGTGCACAGCCTCAGCCGGTCGACTTTGCCGTGGTCTCCTGCCCGGAATTTCTGCGGGAGGGTTCCGCCATCGGCGATTTTATGAATCCCTATCGGACCGTGATCGGCTCGTTGGACAAGGACGCCGCCAGCAAGGTGGCGCAGCTGCACCTGCCGTTACGCGCCCCCATCGTGATCACCGACCTGCGCACTGCGGAGATGATCAAATACGCCAGCAATGCCTTCCTGGCGACCAAGATCTCCTTCATCAACGAATTAGCCGACCTGTGCGAGCTGGTCGGCGCGGACGTGAAGGAAGTGGCGGCAGGCATGGGCTACGATGGACGCATCGGTCGTCATTTCCTGGATGCCGGGCTGGGCTGGGGCGGCTCGTGCTTCCCGAAGGATGTGCAGGCGTTGGCGTACATGGCAAAGGAGCGGGGGCTGAACCCGCGCATCCTGAACGATGTCATGCAGGTCAACTATGACCGGCGAAAAGCCGTGGTCAAGTACCTGGAGGAGACTCTGGATGGCAGCCTGCGTGGCAAGCTCGTCGGTTTACTGGGTCTGGCATTCAAGCCCAACACGGACGATATGCGCGACGCCCCCGCCATCGATATCGCCAATTCTCTCGTGGCAGCCGGGGCGCAGGTCCGCGCCTATGACCCGGTCGCCCGCAAGACGGCCGCCTCGCTCCTGCCGGCGGTGGAGATCTGCGAAGATGTCTACGAGATGGCAGACGGCTGCGATGCCCTGGTGGTCGTCACGGAATGGAATGAGTTCAAGCAGCTCGACCTGGAAAAGGTGAAGGGCTTGCTCAAATCGCCGGTGATGTACGACGGTCGCAACATCTATGATCCTACGCTGATGAAGGAAATGGGATTCAGCTATCGCGCCATCGGGCGTGGGATGAACGGAAATTAATAGTTGGAGTAATCGGTGGCCGGTCTTCTCGCTCAGTCGGAGCGCAAATCGCAGAAGCCTGGGCAAAGCGCCGGTATGAGAAGCACTTTGTGAGCAAACTCACGGATTCTGATGGCGAGCAGCAAGAAACGCAGCATTGGAGCGAGACTGCACTCGATTGTGAATATATTTCTCAAGAGGAGGCAAAAGCACTTCTTGCGAAATGCACTGAGATCGGTCGCCTCCTTGGTGGCATGATGGCAAAAGCGGAACAATTCTGCAAGCCATCACCATACCAGACTCGTGAAGAAGGAGCCGAACACTTTCTTACTCCTCCTCTGAATCCGGAATCCTGGCATCTGACCACTGGCAACTGACTACTGACCTCTGGCTACTGAATACTGTTTACTAAATACTGACCACCGTGACAACACCTCCCGTCTGTAACTACGAAGGCTCCGACTACCAGACCTCTTTCTGGGATCAGGGTGGGCGCCAGTATGAAGATCGTACCGAGGCCATTGCGCTCAAGCGACTCCTGCCAGGGAGCGGGGACTTGCTGCTCGAGCTCGGCGCAGGGGCGGGACGCAACACCCCGCGTTATACAGGCTTCCAGCGGATCGTCCTGCTGGATTATTCGCGCACGCAGCTGGAACAGGCCCAGGGGCGACTCGGGGGTTCCGATAAGTACATCTATGTAGCAGCAGACATCTATCGCCTGCCGTTTCGCAATGGCTTGTTCGATGCTACGACCATGATCCGCACGCTGCACCACATGGCAGATGCTCCCCGGGCGCTGGGGCAGGTGCGGGATGTCATGGCTCCCGAGGGCGTATTTGTCCTGGAATATGCGAACAAGCGCAACCTCAAGGCGATTCTGCGTTATCTCCTCGGCAGGCAACCATGGAATCCATTCTCACTCGAGCCTGTGGAATTTGCAGAACTGAATTTTGATTTCCATCCCGCGACGATCCGCACTTGGTTGAAGGATTCTGGCTTCAAGATCCAGAAAACCCTGACTCTCTCCCACTTCCGCATGGGACTTCTCAAGCGGATTGTTCCCACCGCCATCCTGGTTGCGCTCGATTCCTTATTTCAATGGACTGGCGCCTGGTGGCAGTACACGCCAAGCGTATTCGTGCGAGCAAGAGTCGAGGGCAACGGGCAGAGACAGGCGCTTCCGTCGAGCCCGGTGTTGCTTTTCAAATGTCCTGGTTGTGGGCAGGCGCCATTGGTGGAAAGGACATCGTACCTGGAATGCCCGAGCTGTCAGAGACAATGGGAAGTAAAAGACGGGATTTATGACTTCCGGGAGTCAAAAGACAACTGACGCTCCAACATCAGTTGTCTCTTGACCTTAGCGCTGTCCTGAGCGCAGCCCAGACGGGGCAACGGTCGCAGATGCCCAGGAAAGCGAGGATTGCACCGGCGCCGGCGACAAGCCAGTTGCCCGTGGACACACCGACCAGTATCAGTAATCCTCCTGCACCAAGCCTTAGCAGACGATCGAATGGCGCGAGAGGGATGCCTGCGTCTCTACCTTCAGCCACTGCCTCGAACATCCGGCGGTAATTGGATTCGTCCTGAGCGCCCGTTACCCGACTCACCACTTGCCCAGCGCGGAGAGTCAGAACGGTGGGAATGCCCATTACTTTAAACTGCTCAAGGAGATCGCGTGAATCGTCCGCATTGACAGGCAGGAAGTCCACTGTGTCGGCGTATTCGTGAGCGAGTGCTTCCAGAACGGGTTTTGTCATTCTGCAAGGTACACACCAGCCAGCCCAAAAATCGACGATGACCGGCTTTTCGGTTTGTGAGACTTTTTGTTGGAATTCGGTTATGTTCATGGTCGGAGGCGGAGCGGATGATGATTCATCCGCTCCGCGGTGAGTGCAAGTCTATCCTTTGTATGTGCTGAACCTGAAAGGCGCATAGAGCGGGCAGAAAGCCAGGATGGACGTCAGGAGGAATACTGCGCCAAGAACGAGCAAGACGATGCCGAGCCCGCCGGTGACAATGCCTCCAAAATACAGGTAGGCAAACAGGGCGGCGATCAAGACTCGGATAGTGCGGTCGGTGTTGGACATGTTGCGTTTCATTGTGAAATCTCCTTTGGTATTGATTTGATGTCCCCATTCTAGGAGATTTACGAAAGCCTGTCTGTGACAAAGTCACGCAACAGAGCGAGATTCCAACCCTTCGAAATCCAGCACTTCCATGGTTCCCCGCCCCGATTCAATGCTGCCCTCACGGGCAAAGTCCTCCAGGATGCGGCTGATCACCTCGCGTGAACTGCCCAGTTCCGCCGCGATGGCCTGATGGGTGATGCGGAACGGATTCCGCGCTTTTGCCCGGTCTAACAGCAGTACCGCCACGCGGCGGTCCATGCGTTTGAAGACCACCTCATCTACTACTGCCATGACCGTGGCAAGCCGGTCCGAGAGCAATTCAAAGACGAACTCACGCCATAGATCGTAACGGTTCACCCAGTCGCGAAATACATCCGCCGGAATCATCACAGTTTCGGCATCTTCCTCAACCGTGGCAATCGCAGGAAAAGACTTTTGGCTGAGAATGGCATTTGCCGTAAGAATGCAGCTCTGGCCGAGTCCGAAGCGATACAGCGTGATCTGCCGTCCCGTTTCCCCGATCTTATAGACGCGAACAACACCCGAAATCAATAAAGCAATACTATCAACACGGTCGCCCTCCACGAACACGTCATGTCCCGCAGGAATTTTTGCAAATTGCGCTTCCCGGCGCATTTCATTGATCAGTGGTGTGTCTGCACGCTGCAAAGCAGGTATCACCAACGCGATACGGTTGAATTGTTCAGTGCTGATCATTCTCACCTTCGAGGTCGGTCTATTTGCCCGATTTTTCCACAACCCAAAAATGCGACAGTCCAAGGATCTTCAGAGGCGTTCCTTCCAGCATTTGTAGCACCGTTCGAAGAACCCTGCCCAGCGGACCAATTCTGGCAATGATATTGTCGTAGGCGCCGAAAATGACTGTGCGCTCGATAAAGCGGACCGGCAGGTCGGAGAATAATCTCTCCAGATCCGCTGGAGAGTAGACGCGTACATGGGGGGCAAGCCGGTCACGCCAGCGTCGCGGCAGATAGTTTACGAAAGGCTTGTTCCCAAAATGATATTTCCCTCGCCAATAAATCCCGTGCGTTTCAAAGGGATAGCCCCGGTTGGGGACGAACAGCACCAGCCGCCCGCCGGGTCGGAGAGCGCGGATCATCTCACACACGGCAAGACGGTCATCCTGCACGTGTTCGATCACCTCGTGGCTGAGGATCAGGTCAAAGACCGAGGCTGGGACCGGAAGCGCTTCCCCGGCCGCGTTGATCACGTTTGGAGAGTTCCGGCGTGCTTCGGCCGCGCGCTCAAAGTCGTATTCCAACCCGAGGACCTCACCCCCGAAAGGGGCGAGCTGTCCCATGTACATTCCCACGCCACATCCATTCTCCAGGATCCGGCCGCGGATACGCTCCCCTGCTGCCCGGGCGATCATCCCCAGGCGGCGCTGCTGGCCCGCCCGCCAGACGTAAGAGGGCTCCCCACGTAATGCCGCTTTATCAAGGTTTCTTTGAGCCATTCAGGCTATTATATCTTGCATGTTTTAATCGCCTATGCTAAAATGATCCCGTACGAAACGATTACCGAACGCACCGAGAAGTGGGCAGCCCCCACTTTTCTGCTTGTAATACACAGTGCCGCGTGACGAACCGAACTTGCGATGTGATCCCGGCTCGTAAGATCATTCAAAAGCTCAGTTGTCGATCAGACAGGCGGTAGGAGTAACGGAGCAGTTAGCATGTCAAAGAACGAGTTCGCCCTGGCTTTCAACGAAGTGCTGGAAGAAAAACAACTCTCGAAGGATATCATCCTTGGGGCAATCGAGTCCGCCATGGTCTCAGCCTACCGGCGGGCTGTCAACGCGTCTACGGCACAGCACGTCGAAGCCAAAATCGACCCGGATACCGGCAAAGTCATGGTCTTTGCCGAAAAGGAAGTTGTCGAAGACGTTCAGGAGCCAAAGACCGAGGTCCTGCTCGAAGAGGCGCGCAAGGTCAACCCGGAGGCGCAGCTCGGTGATATGGTGATCGTCGAGACCACGCCCGCCGACTTTGGACGGGTCGCCGCACAGACGGCGCGCCAGGTGATCCAGCAGCGGATCCGGGAAGCCGAACGCTCGAACCAGATGTCGTATTTCGAGCGCCAGGTGGGCGAGATCGTCAGCGGTGTTGTCCAGGCGACCAATGCCCAGGCAACGACCATCGGTCTGGATATGAAAGCCGAAGGCGTGCTGCCTGCGAACCAGAGAATCCCCGGCGAGCGTTTCAAGGTGCATGATCGCATTCGCGCGGTGGTGCTCGAGGTAAAGGATGGCTCGCGCGGTCCGCAGATCGTGCTGTCCCGCGCCCACCGCAACTTCCTGCGCCGTTTGCTCGAGAACGAAGTCCCTGAAATCTATCATGGCGTGGTGGAGATCCGTGCCATCGCCCGTGAACCGGGTGCGCGTGCCAAGGTTGCCGTGATGGCGACCCAGGCGGGCGTAGATCCGGTGGGCGCCTGCGTTGGTATCAAGGGCGTGCGCATCCAGGCGATCGTCAAGGAATTGCACGACGAAAAGATCGATATTATCCAATGGGATCAGGATCCCGTGGTTTACATATCCAAGGCGATCAGCCCGGCGCGGGTCAGCGGTGTCTACCTCTCCGATGTAGAAGGCAACCGCACCGCGACGGTCGTCGTCAATGAGGACCAGCTGAGCCTGGCGATCGGACGCGACGGTCAGAACGCGCGTCTGGCTGCGAAGCTGACCGGCTGGCGCATCGATATCAAGTCCCTGGCGGAAGCGGCGGCAGATGCGATCCGCAAGCTGCAGGACGATCCGGCCTTGGCGGCGCTCCTGCCGAATGCCATGGAAGCCATCCCGGCTATGGAAGAAGTTCTGGCGAAGAAAGCGGAAAACCGCCCGATCACGCCGGAGGAATACAGCATGCTCTCCCAGTTCGTGGATCGCGTGGAACGCCGCACGATCCAGATCAAGGAAGACGCAGCCCGCGCTGAAGAGGAGAAAGTTTCCTCCGCCCGCGCCGAAGTGCCCACAGCGGCGTTTGGCATGCCGCTCGAACAGTTGGAGCTCAAGGAGCATGTCTTCAACATCCTGGTAGAAGCCGGGCTCGATACGGTCGGCGCGTTGATGATGTCCATGAAGATGGATGCCAACAAGGTGCTGGGCCTGGCCGGGATTGGACCCAAGGCAATCACGAACATCGAAGAACGACTGGCTGCTATCCAGTTCCCCGAGCCGGCTCCTGCTGAGCCTGTTGCGGAGCCTGTCGAGGAACCTGTTGCTCAGGTGGAAACAGAGCCCCAGCTGGAAGCCGGAGTCGCTGTGGCAGAAACCGCGCCGCTGGCGGTCGAGGCTGTACCTGTGGAAGAGAAACAGGCTCCGGCCAAGAAAGAAGCCAAGAAGTCCGGGGAAGAACCGGAAGATGACGAGCACAAGGACGGCGTCTCGTTGGATGAACTCTTCTCCATGAAGCCAGAGATCTTCCAGACCCCTGGCGCAGAAGAGGAAGACTCCGCCGATAAGAAGAAGGGTAAAAAAGGCAAGAAGAAGAGCGTCGAGCTGGAGTTCGACGAGGAACGTGGTGAAGTCGTCGGGCGCAAGAAACATAAACGCGGCGATGGTGACTTTGGTGAAGAGTGGTAGTATAGTTAAATGTCATTGCCTGTTCCGATTGCCAGCCTGCAATGACGTGAGATGAAGGTGTCTAAGAAACCTGTTCAGCGTGTGAAACATGTGCCCCAGCGGACGTGCGTGGGCTGTCGCGAAGTCCTGCCCAAACGCAAGATGATTCGGATCGTGAGGACGGCGGATGGAGTGCAGATCGACCCGACCGGCAAGTTGCCAGGGAGAGGCGCCTATCTGCACGACAGGCGTGAATGCTGGGAGCGCGGTTTAAAGGGAGCGCTGGGTCATGCCTTGAAAACCACCCTGACACCCGCTGACCGTGCTCGGCTTGAGGAATTTATGAATACGCTGCCTGCTGATGTAGAGGCAGAAGTTGTGGGGGGCCGGTGAGTAGCCTGATGTGATCGGTTGAATCGCTCATGGGACTCACCAGCAGATGGGCAATAGCTTCTGCACTTGCTCATTGAAAGTTGTATTTATGGAGGTGGTCCTATGAGTAGTAATGGAAACAAACTCGAATTACCTGCGAGCATTGTGATTCGCGATCTGGCGCAGAAGATCGAAAAGAGTCCCATCGACCTCATCAAAAAGTTGATGTCCAACGGCGTTATGGCAACGATTAACCAGTCGGTGGACTTCGATACCGCCGCGATTGTCGTGGCGGAATACGGCTATGAGGCTGTACCGGAGGTCGTGGAAGAAGCCGTCGTCGAGACCGGGGAGGTGCCTTTATGGCGCCGGATGATCGCGGGGGAGGATGAGACAAAGCTAAGCAACCGTCCGCCGGTTGTGACCATTCTGGGGCACGTAGATCATGGAAAGACAAGCCTGCTGGACGCCATCCGTCAGACAAATGTGGCTGGCGGTGAGGCGGGCGGAATCACGCAGCATATCGGCGCCTATCAGGTCGAGCACAAGGCTCGAACGATCACGTTCCTGGATACACCGGGACATGCAGCATTCACCCAGATGCGCGCTCGCGGCGCGCAGGGCGCAGACATCGTCGTGCTCGTCGTAGCGGCGGACGATGGGGTCATGCCACAGACCCGCGAGGCGATTGCACATGCCAAGGCGGCGCGCGTCCCGATCATCGTGGCGTTGAACAAGATCGATAAAGCCAACGCCAACCCGGAGCGCGTCAAGCAGCAGCTTGCCGAGCAGGAGCTTGTGCCCGATGAGTGGGGCGGCAATACGATGGTCATTCCTGTGTCCGCGAAGCAAAAACAGGGTATCGAGGATCTGCTGGAGGGTGTTCTGCTGGTGGCAGATAACACCTCGATCAAGGCAAATCCGAATGGCAAGGTGATCGGTACGGTCATCGAAGCCGAGCTGGATAAGTCTCGAGGTGTTATGGCGACCTTGCTCATCCAGAATGGGACTCTCCAGTCCGGTGATATCGTTGTGGCCGGCGCGGCGCACGGTCGATTGCGCGCCCTTTCCGATTTCAAGGGCAAGCCGGTCAAAAAAGCCGGGCCATCCACACCTGTAGCGGTGATGGGCCTGAGCGACGTCCCTTCCGCGGGTGACGTGTTCGAGGTCGTGGATTCGGAGCGAGAGGCGCGCCTGATCGTCGCGGAGCGCCAGGCTCTGGCAAAGTCACGGGCGCAGGCTCGCAAGAAGGTATCCCTGGAAGACCTGTTTGCCAGCGTCCAGTCCGGAGAAGCCAGGGAGCTGAACCTCATCGTCAAAGCCGATGTGCAAGGTTCTCTCGACCCGATCGTCAGTGAGCTCAACAAACTGGGCGAGGGCGAGATCGGCATCAAGATCCTGTATGCGGAGACCGGCAATATTGGCGATAATGACGTCATGCTGGCATCCGCTTCCAATGCCATTATCATCGGCTTCAACGTGCAGGCGGATGTCTCTGCCCGTCGCCTGGCAGAAAAAGAAGGCGTGGATATCCGCCTGTACGAGATCATCTATCGCATGACCGAGGATATCGAAAAGGCTTTGAGCGGTATGCTGGAGCCGGAAACCACCGAAAAGGTCATCGGACGGGCACAGGTGCTGGCAGTGTTCTCTGCTTCCAAGTTTGGAAAGGTCGCCGGTTGTCGCGTCACCGAGGGCGAGCTGCGGCGCAATGCCAAAGTGCGTCTCTATCGTGGCACGGACCTGGTCTTCGAAGGGGATATGGGATCCTTGCGTCATGAAAAGGACGATGTAAAAGAAGTCAGACAGGGCTACGAGTGTGGTGTCGGCTTCAAGAATTTCAGCGACATCCAGGTTGGAGATCAGCTGGTCTGTTACACGGTGGAAAAATCGTAATGACAAACCTTGCGAAGGCGCCTGTGAATGCGCCTTCGCAAGGTATATATATTTATGCCAACAGGAATTCGTCTTCAGCGGATCGCGGATCGTATCCGGCAGGAACTCTCGGAGTTATTAATCCGCGAGATCAATGATCCGCGCTTGAAACAGATCTACGTGACGGATGTAAAGATCGATAAGGAACTCGCCTTCGCGGACGTTTTCGTCTCCGCCGTCGAGGGTGTGGAACGCTCGGCCGATGTTCTCGCGGGATTGGAGTCCGCCTCCGGTTTCTTGCGGCGGACCCTAGCCTCGCGCGTCGAGCTGCGCACCTTCCCGCGTTTGCGCTTTCACTGGGATGTAACTCCGGAGAACGCCGACCGGATCGAAAAGATCCTTGCGGAATTGCGAAAAAAGCAATAAACTCTGTGTCTTGCAGGAAACAATTCTGCGCTTACGAGGAGCTTACAAAGAATGAATGAAGCCATTGCAGGGGAGATCAAAGGGCGGCTGAAAACCGCTAACAATGTGATTATTGCTTCGCACATCAGACCCGATGGGGATGCGATCGGCTCGCTGCTGGCGCTGGGATTGGCGCTTCGGGATGCAGGAAAGTCCGTGCAAATGGTGCTGGTAGACGGGGTTCCGGGCTCATTCCGGCACCTCGAGGGGAGCGAGCTGATCGTCAAGGAACCGACGGGAGAATACGATACCTTCATCACCGTGGACTCTGCCGACTTTCGGCGTGTGGGAAAGGCATTCGAGACGTTTGGTTCACCCGATATCAATATCGATCACCACAAAACGAATGAAAACTTTGGAAAGCTCAACCTGATCGAGCCCGAAGAAGTTGCCACCGCGGCGATCCTCACCACTCACCTGCCGGAATGGGGCTACCAAATCAGTAAGCCCATCGCGGCTGCCTTGTTGACTGGCATTGTTACTGATACACTTGGTTTTCGTACATCCAATACGAATCCATCCGCGCTGCGGTTGTGTGCCTCGCTGATGGAAACCGGGGTAGACATGACCGACCTGTATATGAAGGCGTTAGTGAAAAAGACCTTTTCTGCAGCTCGCTACTGGGGCGCCGGCCTCTCACATTTGCAGCAGCACGATGGGATCGTGTGGGCAACGCTGACAGTCGAGGACCGTAAACAGGCGGGCTATGGCGGCAACGATGACGCCGATTTGATCAATATGGTTTCCGCCATCGAGGGGAACAAGGTAGGCATGATCTTCGTTGAACAGAATGACCATCATGTCAAAATCTCCTGGCGCGCCCTCGAGCCAGGCATCGATGTCTCGAAAGTGGCGAAGCATTTCAACGGTGGGGGGCACGCAGCTGCAGCAGGGGCGGATATCCCTGGCGGCTTGAGCGAAATCCAGCCATTGGTCCTAAAAACAACGCAGGAAATGCTCGCGCTGTAATACTCTCATCTATAATTTAGAGACTTCTGTCATAATTAGGAGCGTCCTAGATAGGAGGAATGAAAGTGAACAGTCAAGATGTAAAGAATGCAATTTCTGGGGTTCTAGTTGTGGATAAACCCGTTGGGATGACTTCTCACGATGTGGTTCAGGTTATTCGCAATGGTACAAATTTACGCCGCGCAGGCCATACCGGTACGCTCGACCCGCGCGCCTCGGGAGTGCTTGTTATCCTGGTGGGGCCCGCCGTACGCTTAAGCGAATATGTTTCGGCTTCCGATAAACGCTATCAGGCAATTATCCGTCTGGGTGCCAGAACCGATACATTCGATGCCGATGGGCGGGTCACGCAGGGAAATCAACCGATCAATGTGACGGAGCAGCAGTTCGAGGAAGTGCTCAAAACGTTTGTTGGTGAGATCGAGCAGACCCCTCCCCCGTACTCGGCAGTCAAGGTGCAGGGGCGTAAAGCCTACGAGATGGCGCGCAAGGGCGAGGAAGTGGAGCTGGAACCACGCAAGATCACCGTGCATCATCTGGAAGTGCTCGAGTGGGCGCCGCCGGAAGTGGTGATCGACGTGCACTGCTCTTCGGGGACGTACGTCCGCTCGCTGGCGAACGACCTCGGTGAAAAATTAGGCTGTGGGGCGTATCTGGTGGGCTTGCGCCGCACGAAAAGCGGACGCTTCTCCCTGCGAGACGCGGTGCCGCTCCGCAAGCTGCAGGAAGCCTTCCACGCCGGGAACTGGTATCAGTATCTGATCCCCGCCGCGGAAGCCCTCGGCGATTGGCCCGCCATCGAGCTCAGCCCCGATGATGTGGAAGGTGTGCGCCACGGACATCGTGTCAAGGCGGACGAAGGGACCGAGCTTGGCAGCCGCGTACGGGGTGTCAGCACACAGGGTGAGCTGGTTGCGCTCATGGAAGCTGTCCAGGGCGAAGACGGTCAGCCCGCCTGGCAACCGAAGAAAGTTTTCTTCACCTCGGAATAAAAGATGCTCGTGTCGCCACAGACAGCGACAGGATAGCTGCTTAGCAGATGCAGCTGTTATTCCAGCGCCGAGATGGCGCTGGAAGCATTTATCCCTATGCAGCATTACCATTCTCTCGAGCAGGTCGATCTGCAAAACGCCTGGCTGACGGTGGGTGTCTTTGACGGCGTCCATCGCGGTCACCAGGAGATCATCAGAAAACTTACAGTAGGCGCTCATGCCCATGATGCGCCTGCTGTTGTTTTAACGTTTGATCCCCATCCTGCCTCGGTCCTCAGCGGGCGTGAGATCAAATGCCTGACTCTGCCCGAGGAGCGCGCCGGACTACTCGGGGAACTGGGCGTGGATGTGGTCATCACCGAGCCGTTCACACGCGAGCTCTCGGGGGTGAGCGCCTACGATTTCATGAGCCGCCTCAAGCAACAGCTCGGGCTGCGGTATCTGCTCGTCGGCTATGACTTTGCCCTCGGGAAGGGCCGCGAGGGTAACGCCACGCGCTTGACGGAGATCGGTTCGGAGCTGGGATACAGCGTCGAGGTGGTGCCCGCCGTGGGGGACGAGAGCGGCGTCATTTCGTCGACAGAGATCCGCAAGTTGATCGAAGTGGGCAACGTCGTGGAGGCAGGACGCCTGCTCGGCCGCCCCTACAGCCTCTACGGACCCGTAATCCACGGCGATGCCCGCGGCAGGACCATCGATGTGCCGACCGCCAATGTTGCCTATTCTCCCGCAAAGATGATCCCGGCGCGCGGGATCTACGCCTGCTGGGCATATCTGAACGGTGGAAAATATCAGGCGGCGATCAATATTGGGATCAATCCCACATTCACGCCAGACAAGCAGACGCCCAACGTGGAAGCGCATTTGCTGGATTTCCGTGGCGAGATTTATGGGGAGGAGCTGCGGCTGGAGTTCATCGCGCGCCTGCGCGATGAACTGCGATTCGCATCGGTGGAAACCTTGCTGGAACAAATCTGGCGAGACATCGCGATGACCCGTCAGATTCTGGGAACGGTTTGACCGTTCCTTTTTTGTTTTGCGGGGGTTTAAGAGGCAAAGCCCGGTCCACAGAAGACTCATCGGAGGAGATATGCCGCAAGCTGGCCTGCATGCAATTGTCGGTACCGTCGCTCGCAAATGGCTGCCGCACAGGGAATGGCTATTCCTCGGCGTTGTGCTGGGCAACATGTTCCCGGACCTGGATAACGTTGCGGTGGCATATGCTACGGTGACAGGGGCAGACACGCATGGCTTGCACCGTACCTTCACCCACAGTATTTTCACCATCCTTGCGGCTTTGATTGTCTTTTATCTCATTGCCAGGCTGACCGGGAACGAGAGATGGAATAACTTTGGCATCGGTTTCGGCACTGGAATCTTGATGCATGTTCTGCTGGATCTGCTGCTCTGGTTCAATGGGGTTGAATTGTTCTGGCCCATCCGCTATGAGCTCGATTTCTGGAGCTGGTTCACCGTGCCGGATTGGCTGGGCATTCTGCTGGAGCCAGGTGAGTTCCTCATGCTTGGCCTGTATTTCCTCCTGCTGGGCTCGCTGGCGCGGCGACAACAGACCGATCGGGAGCACCAGGCGGGGCTGCAAATTTGGATGTATGTGGAGCTCGCCCTGTTCTTTCTATTCACCCTGCTGTTCTTCGTCATCGGAGCGAAAGGGCTGCCCTATACGATCTTTGGCGCTCTCTATCTGCTGTCCCTGATCCTCGCGTTTGTGCTCACCATACGGATGCGACGGACGGTGGAGACAATTTCCGCTTGACCCGATGGGCAGTCGTCTGACTGCCCTTTTTGTTCGGATAGCTGGCGGATGTTTTTGAAACGACTTTCTAAGGTCACTGACCTGCTCTTGCTTTATAATCTGCCAGACTTTCCCAGAGGAGGCCCCATGCCCGAACGTGAAATCTATCTGCTTTCGCCGCGTTCTCTCAGCCCGGAGACGATCGCGGTTGCCTTTGCCAAGACCTCGCGCTCGCCCGAGTCCTTCCGCGCCATTGCCGCGGAGCTGAGCGACGAGAAATCCGCCCAGTTCCATGAGAAGTGGGTGGTGGGATATGGGCACGCTTCGGTCGCCGAGCATGCCGTGCTCCATATCGCTTTTGAGAACGTTTCCCGTCTGGCGATCGAGAGCATCGAGGGCAACCGGCTGGCCTCCTATACGGAGAAATCCACGCGCTATCAGAAGTGGGGACCGGACGATTTCACCATTCCGCCTGAGCTGGAGGGGCATCCTCTTTGTGAGGAATACGTGCAGACGGTTCGCTTCCTCTTCCAGACCTATATGGATTCGTTGGAGCCGGTGCGCAGTCTCGTCCTGGAGCGCTTTTCGCGGCGCGAGAACGAAAAGGACGAAGCCTGGGACCGCCGCATCCGCTCGAAGTACGTGGATGTGTGTCGCTTCCTCCTGCCGGCTGCTTCCCTCGCGAATGTAGGCATGACTGCCAACGCGCGGGTCCTCGAAAACACGATTCGCAAGATGCTCTCCCACGAACTGGCAGAAGTGCGACAAATCGGTGAGCGGGTCAAGGAAGTGGCATTAGGAGAAACACCAACCCTGGTGAAATATGCGGATGCGGTGCCCTATTTGATGGAGACATGTGCAGAGATTCGAGAATTGGAGACCAGGGATTCGCATTCGCCGTTTGAGGATCAGAAATGGTGCACCTTGATTGACTATGACCAAGATGGCGAAGTGAAGATCCTGGCGGCCGCTCTGTATCGCTTTGGAGAAATGGCATACGCCGATGCCCTGACGTTTGTTGAATCCATGCCTGGGGAGCAGAAAAGCCAGCTTGCTGAATCATTGCTGGGTCGCCTGGGCAAATACGATGTCCCTCTGCGGGAGCTCGAGTACTCTACCTACACATTTGACCTGATCATGGACCAGGGCGCGTATGCCGAGTTCAAACGCCACCGCATGATGACGCAGACGCCACAGAAGCTGACCACCCGGCTGGGATGCACAACGCCCCGCCTGATCACAGAAGCGGGGTTTGGATCAGAGTATGAAACCGCTATGAGCGCTGCCAGCGAGATGTATGAGAAGCTGTATCAGGAAGATCCCCATGTGGCGCAGTACGTTGTCCCCAATGGATTCAATCGCCGTGTGCTGGCTCAGTTCAATTTGCGGGAAGCCTATGCCTTCTGTCAATTGCGCTCGGCAGCCAACGCCCACTTTTCCATTCGGCGCGTTGCCCAGCGGATCCACGAAGAAATAAGCAGTGTCCATCCGCTGCTCGCGAAACATATGAAATTGCACGATGAGACCTGGCAGGCAGTCGAAGACGGATATTTTACGAAAGCATAAACGGGGTCAAAGTCTCGTGAGTCTGGCGCTGCAACGACGGCAGTCGTTGGACTCCTGTTGGCTAGATTAATTTCGAGACGATCGCCAGCAGAATGCCCCCGGCGATCACGCTCCCCAATTGACCGGCAGTATTCGCTCCCATGGCATGCATCAGGATGAAGTTATCCTGATCTTCATCGTTTGCCACTTTTGCGGCGAGACGGCCTGCCATGGGGAAAGCGGAGATGCCTGAGGCGCCGATCAGGGGGTTGATCTTATATCCGCTTACGATTGCCATCAGCTTGCCAAAGAGCAACCCCGCCACCGTATCCAGCACAAAGGCGAGCAAGCCCAGGCCCAGGATCTGGATCGTCGCCAGGTTCAGGAAGCTCGCCGCGTCCATGGTCGCGCCGATGGTCAGCCCCAGGAACAGCGTCGCAATGTTGATGATCTCATTCTGCGCCGACTTACTCAGACGGTCCACGACGCCGGAGACCTTCAGCAGATTTCCGAGCATGAGCATGGCGATCAGCGGCGTCGCTTCCGGGACGAGCAGTCCCACCACCAGCGTCAATACGATTGGAAAGAACGCCAGGGTCTTTTGCGAGATGGGCTTGGGCGTGTATTCCATCCGGATCAGGCGTTCCCTTTTGGTGGTCAGCAGCTTCATCAACGGCGGCTGGATGATGGGGATCAGGCTCATATAGGAGTACGCCGCAACCGCAATCGGAGCGAGCAGCTCAGGCGCCAGCTTGGTAGCGACAAAGATCGAAGTCGGACCGTCGATGGCGCCGATCACGCCGATCGAGGCAGCCTGGTTCAGCGGAAAGCCGATGGCGATCGCCAGGATCAGTGTGCCAAAGATCCCGAACTGACCCGCTGCGCCCAGTAGTGCCATGCGGGGCTGGGCGAGCAGCGGACTGAAATCGATCATCGCCCCAACGCCGACAAAGATCAGCAGAGGAAATAATTCTGTGGAGATGCCTGCCTTGTACAGCACAGCCATCATCCCTTCGGCGGTGGTCATGCCCGCCAGGGGGATGTTTGCCAGTAGACAGCCAAAGCCGATCGGCAGTAAGAGCACGGGCTCGATCTCTTTATAAACCGCCAGGTAGATCAAGACCAACGCAGCGGCGATCATGATCGCATTCCCCCAGGTGAAATGCAGAATGCCTTTAAGGATCTCGGGTAATAACGATGCTACGTCCATGAACCTGTCTGTTGCTCCAGTGCTTCCGTGCAATGATGCACGGGCAAACACGCTTACGTGCTATTTTGCGAACTCGACCAGCACCTGCTTGTGTGCCACTGTTTCCCCGGCGCTGACGCGCACACTGGCAATTTTCCCGGCGCGGGTCGAGCGGATGCTATTCTTCATCTTCATCGCTTCGATGATCAGGATCACTTGCCCTGCCTCAATGCTATCGCCTGGCTTGACAAAGATCTCAACAACGGTGCCGGGCAACGGCGCGGCCATCTCATCAGCGGCAGTGCCGGATGTTACAACCTGCTTTGGCAGCTCCACCGTCATGGGTCCTTTGGAGCCACTCTGAGGCGTTGGCCGGATGCCATCTTCGGGGTTGACCTTGAATTCCTGCCCATTCACGCGCGCGATTATCGGCCTGGCGTAGATATCTTCGATTTCCACTTCGTAAGCTTGATCGGCAACGTTTACAACGTATTTCATTGGCTATCCTCATTCGCGCGGCGGGCGTCTGACGGGCAGACCCTTTTGATACATCTGTCGTGTGCGCATCCCCATTTGCCATGCGGAAATGACGGCCGTAGGTGGCGTGTCGAGAGGGTGTACGCTGGACGCCTGTTGTTCCGCCAATGCAATGGCTACCGCAACCGCTGCCGCCTGCGCTTTCCGGTCTCCCTCGCCTGTGCCGAGAGATTTGCCGTTACCCGCAGAGTCTGCCTCGCGTTCGGATGAAGCATCTCGATCCGCCGTAAACCAGGTCAACAGGTTCATCATCCACCACAACAGGATGATCGCCGCAAACACGAGCCCCATGCCAAGCGCCGTGATCTCCAGTGCCAGCAGCAGATTGTTCATACCGGGATGTTCCCATGCTTGCGCGGTGGCGCCGGCGCGTATTTATCGCGCAGCGCGGACAAGGCCGCAATGATCTTCGGGCGCGATTCACGCGGCTCGATAATGTCATCTACATAGCCCGTGGAAGCAGCGTGATATGGATTGTTGAACCTCTCCCGGTATTCCTGTGCCAGCTTTTTGCGCTCGGCGACCGGGTCCGGCGCGCTGTCGATCTGTTTCTTGAACAGGATGTTTGCCGCGCCCTCTGCTCCGAGGACAGCGATCTCGGCGGATGGCCAGGCATAGGTCACATCGGTGCCCAGATACTTGCTGGACATGACGACATAGGCTCCCCCGTACGCCTTGCGAGTGATGATACAGATCTTGGGAACGGTAGCTTCCGAATAGGCATACAGTAGCTTGGCGCCGTGCCGGATGATCCCGCCATGTTCCTGTGCAATGCCAGGGAGAAAGCCGGGCGAGTCCACGAAAGTCACCAGCGGGATGTTGAAGCAATCGCACATCCGCACAAAGCGGGTCATTTTGTCGGCCGCATCGATGTCGATGACGCCCGCCATGATGGCCGGCTCCTGCCCCACCACACCCACGCTGTGCCCGCCGATACGCGCCAGCCCGACGATGGCATTGCGTGCCCAGTTTGGCTGGAATTCCAGGAAGGATCCCGGGTCGACGATTTTTTCGATGACTTGATGCATGATGTACGGCTCCGCAGGGTCGATGGGGATCATGCTGTTGAGCGATTCATCCGTGGATGCCAGGTTGTCGGCCGGCTTGATGAACGGCGGATTTTCCACATTATTGGAGGGCAAGTACGACAAGAAGTGTCGCACCATCTCCAGCGCGTCCTTTTCGCTTTTCAGGCTCATATGCGCCACGCCACTCACCGAGGTGTGCACATCCGAGCCACCCAGGGAGTCGGCATCGATCACTTCGCCGGTCACCGCCTTGATCACCTCCGGACCCGTGAGGAACATGAAGGATGTCCTCTCGACCATGATCACCAGGTCTTGCAGGGCAGGGGAGTAGGCTGCACCGCCCGCGCACGGTCCAAGCATTACGGCGATCTGCGGGATAACTCCCGAGTACTGGGCGTTGCGCCGGAAGATCTCGGCATAGCCGCCCATCGAGCGCACGCCCTCCTGGATACGCGCGCCGCCCGAATCGATCAGCGAGATGAACGGGACACCGTTGCGCACTGCCAGGTCCATGACGCGGCAAATCTTGTGGGACTGCATCTCGCTCAGCGTACCGCCATAGATGGTAAAGTCCTGGGAGTAGAGATAGACGGTCCGCCCGTTGATCTGCCCGTAGCCCGTGACGACGCCATCGCCGTAGTAGGTCTCGGTCAGAAGATTCAACTCATCTTCCGAATGTGTGATGAACGGCTCGATCTCGTTAAATGTGCCCGGATCCAGCAACAAGTCGACGCGCTCGCGCGCCGTCATTTTTCCTTTTGCCCTCTGTTTTTTGATTCGGTCTTCCCCGCCCCCCTCAAGCGCTTTCGCCCGCATCCTGCGAAGCTCAAGAATTCTCGGATCTTCAGTTGTCATGAGTACCTCAGACCCTGAGTATAGTTTTTTGAGAGTGCCCAAACTAGTGATGGATGGCACAAGACCCGTAGGAATAAGCGCCTCTTCTCAATGACACAGTTGAGGAGATCGGAAGCAAGAAACTGGCGGTTGGTGCCTGTACCAACCGCCAG
>DAITPI010000020.1:0-21033 GCA_036833655.1 Anaerolineales bacterium
CCAGCTGAACCAGATCGCGGTGATCGAGTTGAATCCCGACTTCAGCGCGGGCACAATTGTGGATACGATCACCAGTTCAGAGTTCCGTGTGCCGACAACAATCGCGCGGTTTGGCAATTCTCTCTACGCGGTCAATGCCCGCTTTGGCACTCCGCCAGCGGGTACGGAGTACGAGGTCGTGAGAGTTTCCAGGAAGTAAATTACCCGGAATGAGCGACCCTCCCAATTCAGGGAGGGTCGTTTTTGTTTGAAGGGTTGTAGCCAGCTTGAGTCGATGAACTGGCTACTCTTTCATTCTCTGTAATTGTTACGCCACAGGCGTGACCTACGCGTCGCTTCGCAATCCTTCCGCGGTGAGGGCGTAGGCTGCAATTCCAAAGGCAATCGCGACGTTGAAGGAGCGTTTCTCGCCCCACATCGGGATGTGCAGGATGCGGTCACACAGGTCCAATAGCTCCGGATCCACGCCCGTCAGCTCGTTCCCCACGATGAGTACTTCCTGTTGCGCAGGACTCCCCGGCGCGCCACCGATCTCCAGGGCTCTTCGATCGTCTTCGAGCGCATGCACCTTCCAACCTTCCGCCTTCAACCCCTTGGCTAGCTTGACCGCGTCCTTATGATAGGACCAGGGCACGGAGTCCTGCGCGCCGAGCGCGGTCTTCGTCACTGCCTGGTTGTCCCCGGTGGGCGTGATCCCACACAGGAACGCGTGGCGGAAGCCAAATCCGTCCGCGCTGCGTAAGATGGCACCGACGTTCCATGCCGAGCGGATGTTATCCAGCAGCACCGCCCACTTCTTTCCTCTGTCTCCTTTATCGCTCAAGAAGCGTATAGGCTGCGCCAATGCCGGGCCCGTACCGACTCCAGGTTCTGCAACCAGTGATCGGCTGAGCACGAGCCGCGTCTCTCCCATGCAGACCGGGCAGCGCGTGCCGAAAGGATGTCCTTCCGCAAGCGGATAGCGCAGTCCACAGGACTCGCATACCCGGATCTCGAAGGAGGCGTTTGGCATGCCGTCATTATACATGCTACAATTTGTCCATGCATCGGGTGGTTCCCCAGCTTATTGTGGACAACTATCGTGCTGGCGTCTACCGCGGGCAGTTTCCGGCAGTCGGAATGTTTCTCGATCTCTCGGGTTTCTCCACGATGACGGATGCTCTGATGCAACACGGTCAACACGGCGCCGAAGTCCTGGCGGGATTGATGCACAGCGTGTTCGGCCCGCTGGTAGAGCGAGTCTTCGAATTCGGGGGCAAGATCGTCGGCTTTGCGGGCGACGGGGTAATGGCTCTCTACCCGGTGGATTCTGATGCCCGTGCCACCGCACTTCGCGCCCTGACCTCTGCCCATCTCATCCAAAAACGTTTTGACGAACAGCCCACACGCCAAACCTCCTACGGTACATTTTCGGTCACTGCCAAGATCGGCCTGGCAAGCGGCGATGTCTCCTGGGGTATTTTGCGCTCTACCGATGGCAGCCAGGCAACCTACTACTTCCGAGGCACTGCGGTGGACGATTCTGCCGAAGCCGAGCATCACGCCAGAGCCGGCGAGATTTTGCTGACGGACCCCGCCTGGCATCTTCTGCAGGGTTCTGTGGACATTTCGGATGTTGGTCGCTTCAAGAAATTCCACAACTTCCGAAGCAGGATGGCATCGGCAAGTCCTGTTTTCTCCTTTCCCGCTATCGACCGCGAAGTCTCGCATCTCTTCTTGCCGGATGAGGTCATTGCCTATGATGTACGCGGCGAGTTTCGTCAGATCGTGAACCTGTTCATGCGCTTCCCGAATCTCTCGGAAGCACAGCTGGCAGCGCTGATGGCGCAGGTTTTCGAGCTGCGGCTCAAATACGGCGGTTTGCTGACCCGTCTGGATTTTGGCGATAAGGGGTGCAACCTGCTTATTCTATGGGGCGCTCCGGTGGCGTATGAAAACGATATCATTCGGGCCCTGAACTTCCTGCTCGACCTCAAAGAACGCGTTCCCTTTCCGATCACCAGCGGAGTGACGTACTATATCGCCCATGCAGGCTACCTTGGTAGTGTGATGTGCGAGGACTATACCTGTTATGGCTGGGGGGTCAATCTGGCTTCCCGCTTTATGATGAACGCTCCCAGCGGCGAGACCTGGGTGGACGACCGTATTGCCAGACGGGTCGCTTCTCGCTTTCATACGGAGTTCCTGGGCAGCCAGCACTTCAAGGGTTTTGCAGCCGAACAGAAAGTCCATCGCCTGGGCGGGCAGAAGCAGCTGCAGGGACCGATCTATCACGGGGAGCTGGTGGGTCGTCAAGTGGAGCTTGCCCGGCTTGCCAGGTTTGTGGAACCTCTCCGGGAGAGTCGCTTTGCCGGGTTGGCGCTGATCTCGGGCGATGCAGGCGTCGGCAAGGGACATCTGGTCTACGAGTTCCGTTCTGGGAGCGCTTTCGAAGGGAAACGAGTTTTATGGGCAGTTTGCCTCTCGGATCAGATCCTGCGCCAGTCGTTCAATCCGTTGCGTGACTGGCTACGCCAGTATTTTGGCGTTGTGCCCGAACGACCGGTCGAGGAGCAAAAAAGATCCTTTACGATCCGGCTCGATCGCTTGCTCGATTCGATCTCCGATCCCGAGGTGAGGCGTGAGCTCAGCAGGACGCGTTCCTGTCTTGGCGCTCTGCTGGAGCTGCGCTGGGAGGATTCGCTCTACGAACAGCTCGATGCCGAGGGACGCTACAACAATACGATGCTGGCGCTGATCGTTCTCTTCAAGGCAGAGAGCTTGCGCCAGCCGGTCGTATTGTTTTTCGAAGACCTGCAGTTCATGGATCACGACTCGAGGGAATTCTTGCTACGGCTCAAGCGTTCCTTGCGTGCCACCGGCGAGGCGTATCCGCTTGCGATCATCGTAACGACTCGCCCACTCGACTCCGCTTTACCCGAGGACCTTGTGGACGTTCACCTTCGCCTGAACGGTATCTCCCTCGAGTCGGTAGCGCACCTGGCGGAGACCATGCTTGGCGGCGCCGTTGCGCCCAGCCTGGTGAGCTTGCTGTGGAAGCGCTCAGAAGGCAACCCATACTTTGCGGAGCAGATCTTGCGCTATCTCCAGGAAGAGAATTCGATCGAAATGAGCCGGGATGGCTGGTCTCTCGTCAGCCGCCTGCGCGAAGATTTCGTGCCCGGCGATATCCGCTCGATTCTGGTGGCACGGCTGGACCAGCTTGCCCGCGAAGTGCGGATGAGTATTCAGACGGCGTCCGTCCTGGGCCGGGAATTCGAGCTGCGCGTGCTACTGGCAATGCTCCGCGATGACGAGCGCGTTCCAGCTTATGTCGCCGAAGCCGAGAAGGCAGCCATCTGGGCGCCGCTGGATGAGCTTCGCTACATCTTTTCGCACGCATTGTTGCGGGACGCAGCCTACAGCATGCAGATGCTCGCCCGGTTACAGGAGCTGCACGCTCTGGCCGTGGAGACGTTCGAGTCACTGTACCCGGACGATCTCAGGAGCCATTATGCCGAGCTGGCGTATCACGCGGATCATGCCGGACTCTTGGCGAAGGCGCGGCATTACTATACACTGGCGGGCAAGAATTCCTCGGACCTTTATCAAAACAGCCAGGCGATCGATTACTTTACGCGCGCACTGGCGCTCACGGCCTCCGATGGCCTCGAGGCACAGTTTTCCTTGTTACTGGAACGCGTCGACCTGTACAACCGGCTGGCAGACCGCGCTTCCCAGTTGCGAGACCTCCAGGCCCTGGAATCGCTCGCTGTGCAATTGCGAGATATCCAGCGGCAAGCGCGCGTAAACATGCTGCTGGCGCATTACCATATTTCCGTCGGAGCTTATGGGGAGGTGCTGCGATACTCAGAGCGAGTGCTTGCGCTCACCCAGGAGGCACCTGATATGGCGGTCCTCCTGGATACCTATCGCGTGTGGCCTCTGGCTCTATTGCGTCTGGGCAGGTTGGAGGAGGCGATGGAGGCTGCGATGGAGGGCCGGATGCTGGCTCGATCGCATGGCGATCCCGTCAAAGAGGGGTACATCTTGAATGCCATGGGGTTGATCGCAATCGACCAGAACGATCCCGCTGCCGGTCAGCAGTACCTTGAGCAGGCGCTTTCGTTAGCGCGAGAGGCGGGCGACCGAAGGCTGGAAGCGATGACACTCGGTAACATGGGAACCTCGGCTGCCAATGCGCGTCAGGATTTTGACGCGGCGCGCGAGTATTTGGAGGCGTGCCTTCGTGTGATGCATGAGCGCGGCGAACGGTCTTCCGAGGCCGTCTCGCTCAACAATTTGGGTTGGGCAGCGGGCCTGCAGGGGGATTTCGAAGCTGCCCGTGCGTACTACGAGCGTGCCGTGCTCCTGGCGCGCGAGAGCGGCAACGTCTATTCGGAGACCAACACTCTGATCAACTTGAGCGCGGCGACAGGATCGCTTGGGCAAGCGGAGAATGCAATTGCTCATGGTCAAAAAGGTTTGGAGCTATCCAGGCGGGCCGGCGATCCCGGCGGCCAGGCATGGGCCTTGCACTACATGGGCTATGGATATTTGCTTGCGGGGCACCTCGAGCAGGCCGAGACAGCCTTTCGACAAGCTGCGGCGATTCGTGAGGAGCTTGGACAGCCAGGTATGAATCTGGAACCTCTGGCTGGCTTGATTCAGACTTTGCTGGCTAATGGAGACGTGCATGCTGCGCTCCGGGAGACGGAGAAGGTCATCGCCTATCTTCAGGAGGGCGGTACGTTGGATGGAGCAGAAGAGCCTCTTCGCATCTACTATGCTTGTTACCTCACTCTGGCACAGGCGCAGGACGCGCGTGCAAGCACCGTGTTGCGCACGGCAGCCGAGTTGATCGAAGTACAGCTTGCAAAGTTACGAGATGAACGTTCCCGCCGCGTCTATGTTGAAAATGTCCCGTGGCGGCTGGCTCTCTGGCAAGCCTGGCAAGCAAGAGCAACCTGATTTACGGATAATGGCCAGTTGCCGGATCGCCCTCGCTCATCCGGACCTGGCCCGTCCGCCGGACCTCGTCCGTTTTGTCGTAGGCATTGCCGCCGTAGGCAACCCAGAATTCCTGCTTTTCCTGAAGTTGGACAGGAAAGGTATAGCTGACGCTGGCTTCCTTCCCGCGTTCGCCTGATTGGTTCCGCTCATAGACTGCAAACGCCGCAAACCAGCGGATGGCTTTCTCCGTGGATTTGGGCAGCTTGGCGTTCATATCCTGGTCGGTCAGTTCGTCGACGATGTATCTGCCCTTATCCGGCGTATCGAGAGTCAGCTCGAGCTCCTGATTGTCTCTTCCACGAATCCGATATCTGCCTGTGGCGGGGTCCGGGGTAACGGGTGTTGCGCTCATAAATACCTCCTCTGTGGTCTGAACATCCGATTACGGTGATTATAGTCGGAATTTCGTCAAATGCAGAAAGAACCGGCTCTTTCGCCGTGAAAGAGCCGGTTTTGAGATCTACTTATCCGGGCAAGGAATACCTCAAGATCCTGTTGTTGCCTGCATCCGCCACCCAGATATTTCCCTCGCGGTCCACGGCGATGCCGGACGGCAATCCGAGCTCCGCCGGTCCCACCCCGAAATCGCCCCATGTGCGCACAAACTGACCCGCTCCGGTGAACTCGATCACGCGGTAGCCTTCCGGGTCGGTGATAAAGACATTGTTGTCGGCGTCCACCGCGATAAACGGCTTATTGTCCAGGGACTGGCCAAACCAGGCATTGACATCCCATTGTTGGAGTGGGAAGTACACGCCCCCATCCTGACTTGGGATGAAGGACTGGATGCGCTGGTTCCAGGTATCGGTCACATAGACGGTTCCATCGTTTGCCACCGCGACGCCCACCGGCTCGTCGAATTGGCCGGGGTCGAGACCCGGTGTGCCAAACTCGCTGAGATACTTGCCATCCGAGTCGAAGACAACGATGCGCTTGTTGCCGGTATCGGCAACGAACACGCGTCCCTGCGAGTCGACCGCGATGCCGCGCGGTCCCCAGAAATAGCTGCTCGACTCGGGCAGCTCGGGCACGGGCTGCCCGTACTGGCCCCACATGAGCAGCGGATCCCCGTCCGCGCTGAACTTCTGGATGCGATGGTTCCAGGTATCGGATACATAGACCGAGCCGTCGGGTCCAACCGCCACGCCCCAGGGCTCATTGAAGGTGCCAATCGGCGCATCCCCGGCGGCGCTATCCGCAAACGTGCCCCATTCGCCCAGCAGGTTACCGTCCCCGGCTATATGCAGGATGCGGTGGTTGCGCGAGTCGGCGACATAGAGATCACCGTCCGACCCCGCGGCAACGGAGCGCGGTGCGTTCAAGCCGAGTGGCGGGTAGCGCTCTGCACCGAAGATTTGATCCGCGGGGAGCATGATCGTCCCCGCCTCGTACGGGTCCACGGCGACTGGCGCCTCCGAGGGACCCACGCCATAGTTCCAGATTTTCGCAGCGACGTCCTTGCGGATGTAGAGCCGCATCTGGTCCGCCGGCTGCCAGGTGGTGAGCGTCACGGTTGAGCTGCCGATCGCCTCTCCGTACTTCTTGTAATCGCGGTCGAACCAGATATCGAAGATGCCTTCACGGATATTCCGGTTGGTGATGGCACTCAGCACGCGGGTCCGATCGAGGTTGAAGTAATCCTGGTTGGGCCACCACATCCTGATGTAATCGAACTGGTAGAACTCATCCCCGAGCGCGGGGGTGATCTTATCGAAATTCTTCTGGTCTACGATCACAGCGACCGCGTCGCGTAGGGACCTCGTGGGCTGGTCGAAGGAGCGCAAGGCTGTAAAGTCGCGCAGATACCAGACCATCGGCCAGGAAACGCCCGTATCCGGCGCGCTGGCGTCGTAGGCGATGATGGCATTCAGCCCACCCGCGGTCCGCTCGGAGATCTCCTCGACCTGCGCCATCACCTCCTTGACGCCGGTGGCGCCGTGTGCGTACACGAGATACTCCGTGGCATTGTCATAATTGATGTACGAAGCCCGGAAGGAGGTACGCACGGTCTGGACGAAGAGCAGGCCAAAGACCGTCAGGACGAAGAGTCCCACAAAGGCGCTGCGTCCGCGTGCGCGCCAGAGATAGACCATCCCGACGATGCTGCCGATGAACGCCACCAGTGCCGCCAGAAATTTCCCGGCGCCTGACGTACCGGCGGTCTGCTCGAGTCCGGGCGTGGCCGCGGCTAACATGGATGCCCCGTTGATGATGCTCGAGCCGAACGTAATCATCGCCAGGATCAGCAGGGCAACAATCGCCAGGCTGAGCAGGTCTTCCTTGAGCAGGTAGGCAAGGAGGATGCCTGTCAGGATCATCGTGATGAAGGGGAAGATGAACGCCGCCGTCGCCTGTAGCTGCGCCAGCTCCGAGCCCTGGAAGGGGGGATTGGCGCCAGATAAAGAGCGCATTGTGTTGAAGGCAGCCAGTGCAAAAACCACCAGCACCAGAAGCGCAAGCCAGACCCGCTGCGGCTTTTCCGTTGTTAACTGTGGTACGACAGACTCCAGGATCTGTCCGATCGCCCAGCCGCTCAGGAGAATCATGGGCCACGTCATATGGAAGGTAAGCCAGGGCATACGTTCCCCTGCAACGGTGAATGCCAGGACGGCGCTGATCGCCCACCAGACCGTCAAGCCAAAGAATGCCCCGAAGTTTGCTTCCGGGGTCCGCGGCTCGACCTCCACGACTTCGTCCGCCTCAGCCGCCGTCGCAACGGGAGTCTCTTCAAGGGCGGTCCGTCGCCTCAGCAGCTTACTGATGCCGAGACCAATCGCTAGCAGAGTGCCGATCGCGGGCAGGAACTCGTACATGGGAATCTGGATCAACACATAGTAATACTCCGGCTGGCTGCCGCGTTCGACTCCCTGTTGCACCAGCCAGTATCCCAGCGAGCCGACGATCCCGGTGAAAAAGCCAGCTGCATTTGTGAAAATCGTCGTATAAAAGATGGTGAAAATGCCCCAGAACACCGCGGCGTATTTCCACCAGTCCCGGTTCCAGAGCAGACCAATCACGATGGAGACCAGGAAGAATGCTCCGACAAACAGCCCTACGATGGTCATCGAGCGCGTGTCCAGCGCGTTCACCGACGCGGCATCGGTGGGGATGGTGACGTTCAACACCGGCTTAAGCCAGTCGACCGGGAAGGCTGTTGTCATCGGGAGCACAAAGGTCCCGATCAGGATCATCAGATCGAAGGAGCGTTCTTTTGGAATCCGGTGCCGGATATAAGCCTGGATAAAGTAAACCGTATTCGCAAAAAGAAGAAGCAAAACCCCCAGCCCCAGAAGGCCTTTGCCGAGCGAAGATCCTTGGCTGGTCGGTTCCAAAGGCACTGGATTAATGCTGGGATTGGCCGGTGCGGCTGTCTCCGTCCCGCTCAATGTTTCATGTGAGCCGCTGAGGTAGGTGAGGGCTGTGCCTGTGCCCATGAGGAGCGCTCCCACCGCAAGAGCGATGATGAAAGTTCGGAACAAGCCCGGGTGATCTTGCCAGGTCTTCCGCGTAATCCGGATAATGAAGTAGATGGCAAGAAATGCGAAGGCCTGCAGAGCATAGATAAACGATGTCTCTTTATCCGCAAAGTGAATAATCAATGCCAGAGTTACCAGATAGAGATATTTACTCTTGCCACTTTCGATGTACCGCAGGATTGAATACAGCATCAAAAGCCCGGAAAAACCAGTGTATACATCTTCCCGGACATATCTTCCGTAGAATAGCATGAAGGGGGAAACCAGCATGAGTAAGGCAGTGACCAATGCACCGGCTGTTCCCAGATAGCGTCGCCAAAACCAAACCAAGGCTACGGTGGCGATACTGAACAGGGCGGCGGGGATACGCGCCGTAAAGTCACTGGCCCCAAAAAGGAAATACGAGAGGGCAATCCAATGGAACTGCCAGGGACCATGCATCATTGGTGTGTGCTGGTAGCCCTGGCCGCGATAGAGCAGCCATGAGAAATAGGTGTGCAGGCTTTCGTCATGGCTCATGACTCTCGTTCCGAGGTGGTAAAACCTTGTGACAAAGGCTAGCAGGATGATGACCGAAAAACCGACGATTTCGTAAGTGAATCCTGGAATCGCAGGATGAACCGGTCTTTCAAGCCAATTGATTTTGTTGTCGTTATCCATAATTCCTTGTCATGATTTGAGATTGGGGACTTATACTTCAATCTTAATGTTCTGGCAAGCTTGCGTGTAATAGTCTGTTAATCTTTAGCCACCGGGTCCAGGCGTGGAAGGAACCGGGCTTGTCATGGGCGTCCCCGTTCTGGTATACCGGGTGGCGATCACCGTGCCTGTGGGTGTGAAGTTGCATGCGGGAATTTGGAGTGGCTGGCCCGCGGTAAGAGTCTCATTCTTCAAACCGTTGAGCGCTATGATTTTTTCTTCCGACACCCCGAACCTGTGCGCCAGGCTTGCAAGCGTATCACCGCGTTGCACGGTGTATTCCATGACCGCACAGTCCTCATCGACGAGTCCGGTGCTGGTCGTATAAGCGGACGGCGTTGGCGCCGGTAAAGCGCTGGAGGCTGTAAAGGAGGGGCCTGGTGCGCCCGTGAGCATGAACTGTCTGGCACTGAAGGCAAAAGCGACGAAAACCAGCACGATCACAAGACTGCGCATAACCAATAAGGTGCCTGCCGATGATCTGGAAGCTCGTTTCTCAAAGAGGGTAGGGAGGGGGACCGGTTTTTGATCCCAGTGTTTTTGCATGAGGGAACCCAAAAGGTTATGCACCTGCTGGATCTCGTCAGCAAACAGGCGACACTCTCCACAAGTCGCCAGGTGGGCCTCCAGCGCAGCCTGGCTGCTGGAGCTCAAAGCGCGCTCCGCGTTGAACTGGATAAAGCTACGAGCCTGTTTGTGTGTGATCTGCATCCGAGCTTATTCTCCGTGCAAGTCCTTCAGTTGCTGTCTTAATCGTTCGCGTGCGCTGTGTAACCTCGAGTGGATCGTCCCTTCGTTCACGGAGAGGATCGCCGAAATCTCGGCGACCGGCAGCTCGTGGAAGTAGCGCAGCACCACGACGATGCGATGACGCTCATCCAGCCGGCTCAGCGCGTTCCAGATCGCGGCTTCCTTTTCGCTGAGGATGACCTCGTCTTCCGGCGAAGCTTGCTCGCGCTGCTCGTAGTGGAACAGCGCGGTCAGTGTGCTTCTCAGTCGCTCGAGCGCCTTCCGTTTACGCAGATGGCTACGACTCAGGTTGATGGCAATCGTGTACAGCCAGGCTTTGAACGATTTTCGCTCCTCGTAGGAGCGCAGGGACCGTAAAGCAGCCAGAAAGGTCTCCTGCGTGATCTCGCTGGCTTCTGTTGCGTCGCCGACGATGGACAGGGCAAGCCGGAAGACGCCGGCTTCGTGCTCGCGCACGAGGTACTCGATCGCGGTCTCATTCCCGGCAATGCACTGTGAAATGAACCACGATGAATTGGCGTCAGCGGTCATACGTCCTACAGGATTAACGCGCGATGGATAGGAAATCTTCACGAACTATCCTGTCTTAACCTAAATTGCGCATAGCCAATTACCTACTATTCAAATCTTCACTAAAATAACCTTAAGAAGAAACATCGCCGGCCAGCTGGCCACAACCCGCCTGAATATCAATTCCGCGCCGCATCCGGATCGTGCACGGGATCCCAGCCTGTTCCAGGGTCTCTTTGAACAGCGCCGCCCGCTGGCGATCCGTGGCGCGACCTTCGTAGCCCGCGGTCGGGTTCAGGGGAATCGCATTGACATGGCAAAGCAAGCCTTTCAAACGGACTGCCAGTTTTCGGGCTACTTCCGGTGTGTCGTTGACGCCATGGATCAATGCCCATTCAAATGTGACGCGCCGCCCCGTCTGCGCAACATAGTAGCGACAGGCGTCGATCACTTGGTCGATCTTGTATTTCTTGTTGATGGGGAGCATGCTGGCCCGGGACTCGTCGTCCGCGGCGTGCAGGGAGATAGCTAGATTTACTTGACGTTTTTCATCTGCGAAGCGCCGGATCATCGGGACCAGGCCGACGGTCGAGATCGTGAAGCGGCGAGCCCCGAAGTTGTAGCCCTCCGGGTGGTTGAGACGGTCAATCGCCGCCATAGTGTTGTTGTAGTTGTGGAATGGCTCTCCCATCCCCATTAAGACGACGTTTGTCACCACTTCGTTCTGTTCGTTCAGCATCCGGGCGTAGTACATGACCTGGGCGACAATCTCCCCACTGGAGAGATGGCGCTTGAAGCCCATTTGTCCTGTTGCGCAAAAGACACAACCCATGGCACAGCCTGCCTGCGTGGAGATGCACAGTGTCCGGCGCGTCCGCCCGGTGAATGTGTCGGGGTCGTAGCGCATCAGCACCGCCTCGATAACCTGCCCATCATGGAGCTCGAATAGCGTCTTACGCGTCTGACCGTCAGAGGAGTCCAGATAGAGCCTGGGCTTTAGAGGGGAGAAGGTTAAATTCTGAGCCAGCTTTTCACGCAGGCTCTTCGGCAGGCTGGTGAATTGTTCAGGAGAATCATAGAAATGCTGGTACAGGCCCTGCCAGATCTGCTTTGCGCGATAGGCAGGCTCGTTCCATTCGTTGAGAAGGCTGGTGAGTTGGTCTAAACTTAAATCATAAATCAACATAGTATCTTGGGTCATACTGGCTATGGCATGGGCGGCGGGCTAAAAGCCCATCCTGCGTGCCGTTTAGCCAATCAAGCTTGCCAGATCCTCGGCAATAAAATCGATTTTGGGTCGCCAGAGTTCGGCTTCCTCACGTGAGGAAACCCCACTGAGCACCAGCGCGGTCGGGCAACCCACCGCTTGACCGGCGGCAATGTCCGTCTCGAGCCGGTCGCCAACGACGAGGGTTTCTTCTTTTGAGGCGCCCAGCCTCTCCAGCGAGAGATCCATCAGGAACGGGAAGGGCTTGCCCGCCACAATCGGCTGGACATCCGTCGCGGTCACTACCACCGAATACCAGGCGCCTGCCCCGGGAATCTCGCCACGCGGCGTAGGGAACGTCTTATCCGGGTTCGTCGCATAGAACGGGATGCCCTTGCGGACAAGCAGGGCGGCTTCACTGAGCTTTTGAAAGCTGACGCCGCGATCCATGCCCATGACCACCACTTCGGCCTGAGGAGCGTCTTCGACATCGAGGATTTCGAAACCTTTCTCTCTCAGCGGCGCGTATAGACCATCCTCGCCAACTGCAAACACCCGGGTTCCAGATGGAAATTTCTGCGCCATTGCATGAGCTGTGCTCTGGGATGAAGTGGCCACCTGCCAGGGCTCTGCCTCCACGCCAAACTCTTGGAGACGCCTCACGTATTGGTCCGAGGTCCTCGTGCTATTGTTCGTCGCAAAGACGAACCTTAATCCGCGGGCGCGAATCCGGCGGAACGTCGCAGCGAGATCGCCAATAGGCGCGTCTGCTCTCCAGATGACGCCGTCCATATCGAGAATAAGGGATTTGATATGAGGGGGTAGCATTATTGCCCAAACTTCTTCAGGATATATTTCAGAACCGGGCCATCGATCCAGCGGGTTTCGGGATCGGCACGTTCTTCGAAATTCTCATTGCCAATGAACTCACCGAACGCCGCCTGGAATTCCCGTCCGTTTTCGAGATAACCCGCTCTTCTCAGGATGCCGGTCATCTGTTGCAAGACATCATCTTTGATCTCGACACGCTCGGTCTCCGGGCTCTTGCCAAAGTAAAGATCGTGCATCTCCAGTAACTCGCCCAGACGTGGAACGGGATCCTCGTGATCGTCTACGCGGTAGTCCAGCCAGCGGTCAAGGTAACCGCCGTAGCCAGCCTTTGCCTTCGCCACATAGATCGCCGCGGACTGCCGGCCGCGCTTATCGCCACCGGCGCGATCGCCAGCGAGCAGCGCCGCATGAAGACGGGCAGGCAGGTTTCCCCACGTACCCAGAAATGCCTGCTCCATGGCCGGGACGACCCGCTCATGTGCGAGAATATTGCCCTGGATGGCATAGCCCTTCCCGGATACGCCACCTGCCCAGGCAAAACATCCACTTCCCGAAAACGTGACCGAGCCGCCGCGCACATCCACCAGGCCGATTTGGCGCAGTTCCTTATCGGCATCCTCCTCGAGGAGCCGGTCGAGCGTCTCCTGCGCGGACATTCCCATTCCCATCAATGCCAGACCGCGCGGACCAAAGGACGTGTTGGCAAAGGACTGGGTCGCCACGGCGCCGGCACCGGCTTCTGCCCACGGGACGACTGCGCCGACCGCCGGGAACTTGGACGCGACTGCCACCCCCCAGGCTTGTTCTTCGAGATCACAGGCAACAATGGAAAAGGTCATATCGCCTCCGGGGGAGGATTATATCGTAAGGCTTTCCGGCACGAAAAAGTCCGCCAACGAGTTGGCGGACTCTCAGCGTCCGAAGAACGAACCAGAACGCTAGCTGACCTTCTCAGGCGCTTCGAGCACCTGATCTACCAGCCCGTATTCCACGGCGCCTCTGGCTTCCAGGTAGTAATCGCGGTCGCTGTCGCGCTCAATGACCTCGAGCGGCTGACCGGTATGCTTCGCCATGATACCAAGTAACAGGCTCTTCAGGCGTAAGATCTGCTTTGCCTGGATCTCGATATCGGTCGCCTGACCCTGCGCTCCACCGAGAGGCTGGTGCATATGGATGGTTGCATTCGGCAAGGCGTAGCGGCGGCCCTTCGTACCGGCTGTCAGCAGCACGGTCCCGAAGGAGGCGGTCACACCGACAGCCACGGTGCTGATGGGGTTGGAGATCATCTGCATCGTATCGTAGATCGCCAGACCGGCATAGATTACACCGCCGGGCGAATTGATGTACATCTGGATTTCCTTCTCGGGATCTTCGTGGTTCAGGAAGAGCAGCTGCGCCACAATCAGGTTCGCGACCTGGTCGTCAATGGGCGTGCCGAGGAAGATAATACGCTCCTTGAGAAGTAGCGAATAAATATCGTAGGCGCGCTCACCGCGACCGGACGATTCAATTACCATCGGAATCACGTTTCGACTGGGCTCAACACGAGCGTTTTTGAAATCGGGGATCATCTTGTCTCCTTATGTCCATAGGACTGCTTCGCATGTATTTCGCCAATGATACCTTCCGGCTATTGGAAATACGTTAAAACTTTATCAGGATTTGTTATTCGAACACCTTGCGAAGGTCGCCTCGGCGGCATCCCCTTCGCAAGATTCAGGATTACTCGGTTTCGGTTCCGGGGTTGATCGAGGTATCGCCAACCACAGGCGCAGACTCGTCGGTATTCGTGGGCTCGATCAGGGCCTGGGTCTCGGGAGGGATGTCTTCCTGTTTCTCCCGGGGCGACGCGGCGGCCTTCGTCTCGGCATCCATCTCTTCACTCGCCAGCTGCGAGGATGCCTCTTCTGCCTGCTGGCGCTCCTCGGGCGGGACATAGGTGCCGGTGGCGATGGCTTTCAGCGTATCGAGGGCGCGGCGGGTAAGGACCCGGTTCGCCGATTCCATGGCGACTGCCTGGGCAAGCTGCTGCTGGCCCTTGCGCCCGCCGCGGATCTTCGAGAGGTCCACACCCTGCATCGTCAGGGCAGAAAGCGTCTGGTTGAACTCCGCGTCGAGGGACTCATTATCGACCTCGATCTTCTCGCGGCGCACCAGCTCATCCAGGATCAGCGAGCGCTCGAAGCGCTTCCTGGCGACAGGCTTGACTTCCTCCTCGATGAACTGTTCGCGTGTCGTATTGCGGACCTTGAAGTAGGTGTCGAGGTCCATACCCTGCTGCCCGAGCCGCTGGCTCAGGTCTTCGAGCACATGCTCTCCCTCGTGCTCGAGAGCGTGCTGATGGTATTTGAGGGTGGCGCCTTCTTTGATCTTCTCGATCAGGTCCACAAAGTATTTGTCGTCATAATCGGCTTTGGAGCGGGTCTCCACGTCCTTGCGAACCGCCTCGCGCAAGGCCTCGACCGTCTCGCCCGCGCCGCTCGTCTTCGCAAACTCGTCGTCGAGCTCGGGCAGGGTCACGCCGCGCACGGTCTTGACCGTCACTTCCATCTCGGTCTCTTTGCCGCGCAGTTCTTCCACATCCCAATCCTCAGGGAAGGTGTGCTTGACCGTCTTCGTATCGCCGGGTTTCAGGCCGACCAGCTCTTTTGAAAAGCCATTGTAGGGCCACTCGGTATCCCGCTCTTGCTCGCGCATGAAAGCAGCAAAACCCGTGCGGTTGAGCTCGGGAGTCTCGGACTTCACATCCGATAGAACGTAATCGCCGACCTGCGCCTCGCGCTCGACGTTTTCGGTCGTCGCGTACATCTGGCGGAGGTCCTCCAGAGCGGTCTCAACAGCCGCCTCATCGGGCGCGGTCCATTCGTACGGCAGGCGGATCGAGTGGTAGTCGCCCAGGTCCACTTCGGGGGCAAGGGGCACACGGAAGGTCAGCTTGGGCGGCTCGAGCGAATCGATCGACTCCAGGGAACCGGAGGCGCCGGGCTCCACCTCGGCTTCCTTGAGGATGTTGGAATATTCCGCATCCACAAAATTGTCGATGGCCTGTTCCATAATGGCTTGTTCGCCATAGGTGCGCGCCACCATATCATACGGAGCCTTGCCTGGGCGGAAACCGGGGATCTTGCCCCGTTCTGAGATCTTGCGCGCAGCCCGGCGCTTATAGGTATCCAGCTTCTCGGAGTCGACTTCTACCACCAGCTTGGCTTCGTGGTTTTCTTCAATGGTCTTATCTATTTTCAAGTTCGTAAATCCCTTCGTATCTTTAGTAGGACATGGGCACGGAGGGAATCGAACCCTCACGCCTTTCGGCACATGATCCTAAGTCATGCCTGTCTGCCAGTTCCAGCACGTGCCCGGTTTTCTGGGGTGTAAATGAGCGGCGAAATTATACTTGAATTTCCGAGAATGAGGCACGAATCCGGGACGCGCACATAGCCGGACAGGCAACGGCGTGACCGAAGGAAAATTAGCCAAGTGCCTTTATCTGAGGGCTTGCCAGTCGTGCAAATCTCGGAACTTGGTCTCAAAGCTCTTGGTCATCCCAAACTGTCCAAAATACACAACTGTATACATCAGGCTTTCCCCGATAAAACTCTCTGGAAAGATTCTCCCTTTGGATGCTTCCACATTGGCGATTATGCATTCGCGTCTGGTCATCACATCCAGGATCAAGAGCACGCACAGTCTGGGTGAGCCACTAAGCTCGTTCGCTTTCTTCCTTTCCTCCTTCCATTCCTGAACGGCAAGAAACCGTGAGTCTGGAGACCACAAAGCAACCTTCCCAAAGACCCGGTCAAGAACCAATCCCGGGAGTGCGCTGAGCGACAGGGAGTAGTTGCTGTGATCCGTCGGGGATTCATCCAAAGGAGTCAGGACCGCTTTGTGTCTTTTGTCCGGAGATAAGAATGCAATTGGCTTTGCCATGATATGCCTGATTCCATTGTAGCATATCGAGGAATAGATTGCGTCTCGCTTCGCTGCACTCGAGGAGACGAATATGTTTCGATGCCTCCAGGAATCTAGCAGCGCCTCCCTGTAATTGTCGGTTGGCGAGTATAATCCCGCACTTGATACCGCAACTGGAGAATCGAATTGGGCCGACTGATCAATCCCGAATCCGCTGGAAAAGAACGAACACAATTATCCAAGGCAATCGTCCTGGCAGTGCGTGAGCTGGCAAGGCAAAGAGAAATCACGAATGAAACGAAAGACCTGACTGCCTTCATTGCACTGGCGTTGAAGAATATCGCCGAGGGGATCGACGTCTCTGTGGCTGCCTGGGAAAAGCGCGGCTACTGGGTCAAGGCGGACCGCTTCCGTATGGAGTGGATGTGGACAGGCTCGATTGCAGATAAGCTGAAAGCCGCGCTCCTCGGCGATGACTGGGGATCGGTGGCCATGCTCTCCGCGCAGATCGCCCAGAAGTTCAGCAAGATCGTGGTCTCAGAGAACCACCGGCTGGGCAAGCCGTGGGTGGGGGCGTACGGGCGGCTACATGGGAAATAGCTGCATAAGTTAATCCACACGGTGGACATTACATAAATAGGCGCGGTGCGGCACCGATCCGCTGACCGGGTCGATCGCCTCGTTGCCAATGCTGAGGTTGAAGTTGGCGCCTTCGGATGTAAAGGGATCATAGCCGGGTGCCCCGATCTCCGGGCAGGCTTGCCACCAGCCGTGCTGACCACAGACCACATTGGCTGTGAGAGAATCGTTCATGCGCGCCCGGGCGCGCACGCTGCCTTGCGGTGTTTCGATCCGTACCCAGTCCCCGGGGCGGATTCCGCGCTCCGCCGCGGCTGCCGGATGCAGCTCGACTTCAGGGTCCATTGCCTGGCGGCGCAGGCTTGGCAACGCGCGATGCTGAGTCTCGCAAAACAAAGTGTTTTTGGCGCACGTGAGGATCAGGGGAAATTGCTCTGCCAGATCGGGTCGCGATATCGGACCGACGAGCGGTTCTTCATATTCAGGCAAAGGCGGGTAACCGTGCTCCAACATCGTTTCGGAATAGAGTTCTATCTTTCGTGTGCGGGTGTTGAATCCGCGCGGGCTGCCATTGATCTGCTCGGCGAACTTGCGATGGTGCGTTTGCAGCGGAAGCTGAACTCCGCCTGGGTGCTGACGCAGCTCTTCCAGCGATAGACCTGTAGGGCCCAGCTGATCACGATAGGCAGCCTCAATGTCACCGTTCCAGAATACATCGCCGAGACCCAGGCGACCTGCCAGGTCAAAAATGATCTCGGTGTCGGAACGCGCCTCACCGCGTGGCTCCACGACTTTTTGTCTCAGCTGCACGCGTGACTGCGCCTCCTGGCTGATCTCAAAACCCAGCTTGAGCGCCTCACGCTCAAAGGGGCTCGCCACCGGCAGGACGATATCCGCAAGCTCAGCGGTCGGATTCATGAAGAGATCGGCGTGGACGTAGAAGTCCAGCGACTGGAGCGCCTCACGTCCGTAGCTCGTAGCTCCATGCGCGAGCAGCAGGTTGGCGCCGAAGCCGAAGAGTCCGTGCACGGCATAGGGTCGTCGCTCCAGGATCCCCTGGTAGACCTCGTACGAGGTAACAAATTGCCAGCGGGCAGGACCGAGTGGACGCTCGCCAAGCCCAAGAGTTTTGGCTCGTTGCCCGGCAGGCATCAGATCCATGCCAGTCACGTTGGCAGCAGGCACCGCCGAGAACAACACGTTTCCGCCCGGAACATCGAGACTGCCCGTCAGGACAGACAGCTGCGCAATTGCCCGGGCGATCTGCGTGGCGTTCGTCTGCATCTCGACGCCGCTCCAGGCATAGTAGGCAAGCGGACGTGCCTCCCACAGCATGCGGGCAGCGCTCTCCACCTGCTCGCGGCTCACGCCGGTGATCTCCTGCACGCGCTCCGGGGAATACCCCTGGCACAACGCTGCCACGCGGGCGAAAGCGGGCTCACAGACTACCTCACCCTGTAATGTCCGTAGTGTGAACCTTCCGAGCAGCGCGGGTTGAGCATCCGCTGCCTCGTAGTGCCCTGCTGCAGCAGCATACGCGATCGGGCGATCGAGAGTCTCGCTCCAGGCGACGTAGCGCCGGTCACTGCCATCGACGGCGAGGTCAGCCTGGGTCAGGAAGCGTCCGTTATCCTGGCGCACCAACAAGGGTCCGTTCGTCCAGGAACGGATGAATTCACGGTCATACCAGCCGCGTTCGATCATGACGCCCGCAATGCCAAGCGCCAGAGCACCATCCGTGCCGGGCCGGACCTGCAGCCAGAGGTTTGCTTTCCTGGCGATCCCGGTGCGACGCGGGTCCACTACGATCAGGCGCGCCCCGCGTCGAATTGCCTCCATAGTGGCAGTTGCGTGACTGAGCCGGGCAAGGTTCGGGTTATAGCCCCAGAACAGGATACAGCCGGCGTTCTCCAGGTCAGGCATGTAGTTCCCGGGAACCGGAGCGCCAAACGTATAGGTGGTCGCCTGATAGCGGCCCCAGCCACAGAGCTCCATCGAGGCGCACAGGTTGGGACTGCCGTATGCATTCATCAGCCGCTGGATCCAGACCGTCGAGTCATCGGAGGATGATGTAGACGGAGATGCCACGCTGAAGACGACGCTTTCCGGGCCGTGCTCAGCGGCGATCCGGCGCAGGTTGGCAGCCGTCAGATCCAGCGCCTCGTCCCAGCTGATGCGCTCCCAACCCGGATCGGGATCGCCTTTCAGCCGGGTCCGTTTCAGCGGGTAAAGCAACCGGTCCGGGTGGTAGACCAGCTCCGGCGCAGCCCGTCCTTTGGCGCAGAGAGCCTTGCCGGTGGGGTGAGACGGATCCGGTTCCAGAGCCACGAAGCGACCGTCCTTGAGGACGGCGACTGAACCGCAACGCGAAACACACATGGCGCAATAGCCATGGATTCTCTCGGGTTGATCTGTTGCCAACATGGGGAAACCTCTTTCTGAACCGCTAAAACATCACAGAGAAAAACCGTAACAATTCTACTGCAACGATACAAGCCTGGGAATAGAGGGCGTATGGGCAGAACAACTACGTTTCGTTGGCGGGAGGGACGTTTCCCGAGCGCAGGTCGTGAGATTGAGGTGGAGGACCCGACGGGCGACGCGCCTCCCTGAGCTTTGCCTCCACGAGCGCTGCGACGCTCTCCATAGAATTCTCGTCGAGGTCAGCCAACCGCACAGGCAGAATGTACTGCTCTGCATCGCGCAGGGCATGCTGTTGGACCGATGTTTGCTCCGCCTCGGTCCACTGCGCGAGCGGATAATGCCGGGAAAGGAGTAATAGGCAACACCACGCCCTGGTGCGAAAGATCTCGCCAATATGAGTGAGGATATCGGTCCCTGGCTTCTGCGTGCCATCATAATCGTCCAGCAGGACACTCATGGTTCTGGCACGCAAGGCATCCGCCAATTTCCCTGCAGCGTCCCCGTCTTCCCCTGCAAACGAGAGGGCGACGTCATATTCGAAGCGATCGGTCCGGTCTGTCATCAGGCTACTCCTCGGGTTGCGTGGATCACGACCCAGATCCCCTTCGCATGCAGATAATGGAATTCTCCAAACCCAGCCTTCCGCAATTCGCTCTCGATATCCTCCTGCCGGAAGGAGCGAATGCCGACCAGGTTATAGCGCAGGTGCAGGAACTGTTGCATCAACCGGCTGCCGGGATAGCGGAACGTCGAGAAGACAAAACGCCCACCCGGTCTGAGCACCCGCTCGACCTCGGAAAACGTGCGGCTCAGATCGCCAAAGAGATGCAGCGCCGCGGCGCAATTGATTACATCGAAAGAGGTTCTGTCAAAGGGAAGCGCCAGTGCATTTCCCTGCAGCAGGAGGACGTTCGTGATCCCGTTATCCTGTAGGAGCTGTTCGCCGTGTTCTAGCATCGCCAAGGAGAGATCCATGGCGATCACTGTTCCGCGGCTCACCTCCCGGGCAAAGCGCCGTGCATAGATGCCGGGCCCGCAAGCGAGATCGAGCACCGTCTCTGCCCCGGACAGCCTCAAAGCATGTGAGACGATGCGCGCCTCGCGCTGGAACGTGCTGCCGAGCAGAAGCGCGAGGAGAGGATTACGGCGCCAGAGCGGGCTCTCGTACAGGCGAGCCATGAGCTCTGTTTCCATGAGACGTTGCGCCGGATTTTTACGGAGGGTGGGGGAGGGCATGCGCTGGAGTATAGCACGCCCGCGCGGTCAGCTTAGACGCCGGAGGATCTTGTCTGGGCAATTCACTCGTATTGAAGCGCTTCGAGAATGCGGACTCGCGCCGCGCGCACGGCGGGAGGGATCGCGGCGAGCTGCGAGATGATCAGCGCCATCACAAGGCTCAGTACAACGCCCTCAGGCGGCAGCGTGAAGGTGAGCTGGTAGCCGGACATGGTCGTCATCCCGATGAACAGGATGCGGGCGAGAACAACCCCCGTCGCCAACCCAAGCACTCCGCCGATCACGCCCATCAGTCCGGCCTCGGCGAGCACCATCCGCAGGATCTGCGCCCGGGTGGTCCCGATGGCGCGCAGCATGCCGATCTCCTGTGTGCGCTCGATCACGCTCATCGTCAGGGTGTTGATCACGCCCAGCGAGCCG
>DAITPI010000021.1:0-20881 GCA_036833655.1 Anaerolineales bacterium
GCGCGTTCATGGATTTCGACGGGATGCTGCTTAAGCTTCATCGTGCCCATGTGGAAGCGGGCACGGCCGAGCCAGGACAACGGCTGATCCACCGGGACCAGCCTGCGGTCGGCGCGGGGGAGGGGCTGCTCATCCTGGATGAGGTGCAACTCGCCGGGAAGAAGCCGATGAGCGGAAACGCCTTCCTGGCGGGCGCTCGCCACTGGGTCCGCGAGGACAGCAGCGACGCGTTTCGCCGAAACACGTGATACTCTTCCCTTGAAGAGCGTCCGTATACTTTTTTCTGATCGATAAAATCGAGGAATAGGCTGCGAGAGGCGCCGGAGAGCGCCTTCTGTACAATCACATGAACCGCAACGAGATCCTTGCTGCATTGAGGAGCAAACCCGAGGTCTCCGTCCTGATCGTGGGCGGAGGCATCAACGGGATTGGCACATTCCGTGACCTTGCCCTGAATGGTGTGGATGTCCTGTTGGTCGAGAAAGGCGATTTTTGTTCGGGCGCCAGTAGCGCCTCGTCGCATATGGCGCACGGGGGGATTCGTTACCTTGAAAATGGCGAATTCCGGCTGGTGCGCGAGGCAGTCCAGGAGCGCAACCGTTTGCTACAGAACGCACCGCATGTGGTCAAGCCGCTGCCGACCACGATTCCTATTTTCAAGCGCTTCTCGGGCCTGTGGAATGCCCCCCTTAAGTTCCTCGGAGGGCTGGACAAACCATCCGAACGTGGTTCGTTTGTCATCAAGCTTGGCTTGACGCTCTACGATGCCTACACGGGAAACCAGCGCACGGTTCCGAGGCACAGGTTCTTCTCGCGGGAGGAGTCGCTCGCCCGGTGGAAGCATCTCAATCCCGAGGTTGTCAACACCGCGGTCTACTACGATGGCGCCATCGTTCACCCGGAACGTCTGGCGTTGGAACTCGTGCTCGACGGTGAAGCGGACAATCCCAACGCACGTGCGCTGAACTATGTCAGCATGGTGGGAGGAAACGAAGACACCCTCATCCTGCGCGATGAGCTCAGCGATGAAAGCTATGATGTCCGTCCGCGGCTGGTGATCAATGCTGCCGGTCCCTGGATCGATTTTGCGAACCGGAAATTGGGTCTTTCGACCGGATTCATCGCTGGCACGAAGGGATCGCATATCCTTGTCAAACACAATGAACTGCGTAAGGAGATCGGGGATCACGAATTCTTTTTCGAAAACGAAGATGGACGGATTGTTCTGGTCTTCCCATTTCACGACCGGATCCTGATCGGCACGTCCGAGGTTCCGATCGAAAATCCGGATGAAGCGTATTGCACGGACGAGGAGATCGATTATTTTCTGACCCTCACGCGACGGATTTTTCCCGGCTTGACCGTCAGGCGTGCAGACATCGTTTTCCAGTATTCCGGCGTGCGACCGCTGCCTCGCTCCACTGCCAAATCTGCTTCGCAGATCTCGCGCGACCACAGCATCGAAGTGCTGAGCGGCGACTGGACCAATCTGCGCTTCCCCGTCTATTCCCTCGTCGGCGGGAAATGGACCTCGTTCCGTGCATTTTCCGAACAGGTCACCGACAAAGCCCTGGCGTATCTGGGGCTGGCACGACAGGAGAATACGCGTTCTCTTGCCATCGGGGGTGGCCGCGGCTTCCCACGCGACGCTGGCGAGATGCGCAGGCAGATCGAGAGCCTCTCGGCATGGACGGGCGTGAGCCGTGAGCGATTGGAGACCTTGTTCGAGCGCTACGGTACCCGCGCCGAGATGATCGCCACCTTTATGAATGGCGGCACGGATTTCATTTTCCGGTGGCTGCCAGATTATTCCCTGCGCGAGATCATCTTCCTGGCACAGCACGAAAAGATCTGTCATCTGGACGACCTGCTGCTCAGGCGTTCCCTGCTAGCGATGCTGGGTCGCGTCACCGGGGACATAGTGGAAGAGCTTGCAGGCGCCCTTGCCAATGCGCTTGGCTGGGATGAGGATCGCAAAGCTGCCGAGATCGCGCGCACCCTGCTCATTCTGGCAGACAAGCATGGCGTCCAATTGTGAGGCGGATGGTAAAATTTGCCCCTATGAACCTCTCCATCGTGGTGCCTGTCTATAAAGGGGAGACTCTCATCGAGCCGCTGGTAGCGCAACTCACCAAGTCATTGCCCACATTTGCAACCGAATATGAGGTCATCCTGGTCAACGACGGCAGCCCGGACAATAGCTGGCAGGTCATCCAGGCGCTCTCGAAGCAATATCCGTGCGTACGGGGAATCCGTTTGATGCGCAACTATGGCCAGCACAATGCCACTCTGTGTGGCGTGCGCGCCGCGCGTCACGAAATTACCGTGACCATGGACCAGGACCTGCAGCACCCACCGGGCGAGATCCCTCGTCTGCTGGCGAAACTGGAAGAGGGCTATGACGTTGTCTATGGGGCGCCGCGCAAGCTGCCTCAGGGCTTCTGGCGTAACATCATGACGGCGGGCATTAAGTGGATTCTGGCAAAGGTCATTGGGCTATCTTCCGTGCGGAATGTATCTGCCTTCCGAGCCTTTCGCACGAACTTGCGGGAGGCGTTCGCCAATTTCCAGAGTCCCTCCCTGATCCTGGATGTCCTGCTCTCCTGGGGCACGACGCGCTTTACCTCTGTAGAGGTGGATATCGTCCATGCGGAACGAACGAACTACAGCTTCCGCATGCTGGTGCGGACTGCCATGTTGATCCTGATCGGCTACAGCACGGTGCCTCTGCGCTTCGCCAGCTGGGTGGGCTTTGTGATGACGCTGTTTGGGCTGGGCGTTTTCATCTACGTGCTGGTCATCTATTTCACGGCAGGCAGTCTGCCCGGATTTCCCTTCCTGGCGTCCATAATTGCGCTGTTCAGTGGCGCTCAGCTGTTCGGGCTCGGCATCTTTGGGGAATACCTGGCGCGCATGTTCGACCGCAGCATGGATAAGCCCTCGTACGTCGTCCACGAAACGGTGGGGCAGTGAACGTCGTCATCCTGCAGCCGTCTTACATTCCATGGCGCGGCTATTTCGATCAGATCCGCAGGGCGGACTTGTTCATTTTTTATGACGACGTGCAATACGACAAACATGGCTGGCGCAACCGCAATCAAATCAAGACCGCGCAGGGCAAGCAGTGGCTGACGATCCCCGTGCACAGCGGCGGCGTCACCGAGGGGATTCCCATCAAAGATGTGCGCATTGACTGGTCCAGGCCCTGGGCGAAGAACCATCTCAAGGCGCTGACGTTTGCCTATCGCAAGGCGCCTTATTTTCAGGAGCTCCTGCCTCTGGTCGAATCCTTCTATAGCCGTCGCGACGACTACCTGGCGGATCTGACGATCGAGACCTCGATCCTTCTCAGCCGCGCGCTGGGAATTGCCTCGACCCGTTTCCTGCGCTCCTCGCAACTGTCCGGGATCGAGGGCGTCAGGACGGACCGTTTGATCCAGATCCTCCGGCGGGTAGGGGCGACGCACTATATCAGCGGACCTTCCGCCCGTGAGTATGTGGAGCCTGAAAAGTTCGAACAGGCGGGTATCACGTTGGAATACATGGAATACAATTATCCCGAGTACCCGCAGCTGTACCCGCCGTTCGATCCCTTTGTGAGCATCCTCGATCTGCTCTTCATGACAGGCAAGGATGCAAGCCATTACCTGTAACACCGAGGCGTTATGACCATCGATGAAACGCAAAAGAAACTCAATGAATATTTCTCTGAAAAACTGACGGCTTTTGGCGCCACTCCCAAAGGAGTGGACTATAACGGGTCCGAAGCGCAGGAGCGCCGCTTTGAACAGCTCGTAAAGATCATCGATCCTGCGCAGCCATTTACAGTGATCGATTATGGTAGCGGGTACGGGGCGATGTTTGATTTCCTCTACAAGAAGGGCTGGCAATTTGAGTATTACGGCATAGACCTGATCGAACAGATGGTCCTCACCGGGCGGGAGGCGCACAGGGATTTTGCCAATGCCCATTTCACCACCCGGGAAAGTGAAGTTCCCCGGGCAGATTACTTGCTGGCAGGCGCGATCTTCAATATCAAGCTGGATGCCACCTACGAAGCCTGGCAGGACTTTGTGCTGCAGACCCTGAGACGGATGAACAGCCTGTGCGCGAAGGGATTTTCCTTCAACATGCTTACCAAATACTCGGATGCAGACCGCATGGCGCAGCGCCCGGACCTGTTCTATGGAGACCCGCTTTTCTTCTTCGACGTCTGTAAGCGGATTTTCTCCCGCAACGTCGCGTTGCTCCACGATTACGGCTTGTACGATTTCACCATTCTGGTCCGCAAGGATCTGTAGACGAGCATGCAGATTGTCCAGGCGCCACGCGCCTCTGCCATCCTCTACAGTCTGTTGGTGCATCGCAAGGATCGGCATCCCTGGTTGCTGCCTGCCAATATCTGTCCCATTGTGCCGATCACGTTCCTGAAGGCGGGCGTACCCTTCCAGTTCGTGGACATCTCTGCCCGGACCCTGCACATGGACCTGGAGCAGGCGGAAGCGCTGATCCGCGAGCATGAGTACGGCGGATTGCTTTACGCGCATACCTATGGCGAGAGGTCCACGCCAGACCATTTCTTTGGATCCATCAAGAAGCATTCCCCGGATCTCCTGGTCATCGACGATCGCTGTCTCTGCATCCCGGATCTTGCGCCCAACGATCTCAGCCAGGCAGACGTGCGACTTTATAGCACCGGCTATGCAAAAATCGTTGACCTGAATATCGGTGGCTATGCTTTCTTGCGCGACGGCCTCCAATATCAGCCCATGCACCTGCCCTTCAATCCTGCTCATCATGAGGAACTCGAGAAGTCCTATAAGGCGGCGGTGAGCCAGCGCCACTGGTTCTTCTACCGGGACAGCGACTGGCTGGATACGAACACGTCGCTGCCTCCCTGGGATAGATACTGCGAGCGCATCGAGCGAAAACTCGGACAGTCCCTGGAGCAGCGCCTCTCTCTCAATCAAATCTATGCCGCCTGCCTCCCGGTAGAGATCCAGTTACCGGATGAATTTCAAACCTGGCGCTTTAATATCCGAGTCAAGCACAAGCAGCGTATCCTGGATCGGATCTTTGCGGCGGGCCTGTTTGCCAGCTCGCATTACGCCTCCCTCGCCGGGATCATGGAAGAGGGCGCCGCCTTGCAGGCAGAAGCCCTGGCGGAGACTGTTATCAATCTGTTCAATGATCATCACTTCACAGTCGAGCAGGCGGAGCGGGTCTGCTGCCTCATCATGGAGAACCTCACGTGAACCAGCTCAAAGTCGACTTCAATCGCCCCGTCGTTGTCGGTCGGGAATTCGAATACATGCAGCAAGCCATTGAGAATGGCCATATCTCCGGCGACGGGCCCTTCACGAAAAAGTGTCATGCGTTCCTGGAGGAGCGGCTCGGCGTGCCGAAAGCTCTGCTGACCACATCGTGTACGCACGCCCTGGAAATGTCCGCGATCTTGCTGGAGATCCAGCCGGGCGATGAGGTGATCATTCCGGATTTCACCTTTGTCTCGACCGTGAATGCCTTTGTCCTGCGTGGCGCCAGGCCGGTCTTCGTGGATATCCGCCCGGATACGCTCAACCTGGACGAGTCCCGGCTCGAAGCGGCGCTGACCCCCCGGACGAAGGCGATCGTCCCGGTGCACTATGCCGGTGTAGGTTGTGAGATGGACGCCATCCTGGAGATTGCCACGCGTCACAACATGCCGGTTGTGGAGGACAACGCGCATGGACTCTTTGGACGATACAAGGGGAAATACCTCGGGACCTTTGGCTCCATGGCTTCCCAATCGTTCCATGAGACCAAGAACTTTAGCTGTGGCGAGGGCGGCGCACTGTTGATCAACGACCCCGCCCTGATCGAACGGGCAGAGATCATCCGTGAGAAGGGCACGAACCGGTCGCGCTTTTTCCGCGGGCAGGTGGATAAATACACCTGGGTGGATATTGGCTCGTCATACCTGCCCTCCGATATCCTGGCGGCGTTCCTTTTTGCCCAGTTCGAGGCCCACGAGAGGATTCAATCCCATCGCAAGCAGGTCTGGGAGTTGTATCATGCCAGCTTGAGCAACTGGGCAAATGCCCACGATGTGCAATTACCACACGTCCCTGCACATTGTGAGCAGTCCTACCATATGTTCTACATGCTTCTGCCCACTCTGGAGTTGAGGCAGAAACTGATCGCCTACCTGCGTGAGCGCGGCGTGTACAGCGTGTTTCACTACCTGCCGCTGCATCTCTCTGACATGGGACAGGGCTTTGGCGAGCAAGCCGGCGATTGTCCGGTCACCGAGCGTGTCAGCGACCAGCTGGTGCGCCTGCCTTTCCACAACTCTCTTTCCAGCAGCGAACAGGAACAAGTGATCGACCTGCTGCACGCCTTTTCCTTCTGAGCTCCGCTCCCAGGGGGCAAGCAGCGGAAGCGGAGAGCGCCGTACTCTGCATGGTAGAATTCTTGCAATGTCCCCGGAACACCGGCTTTCCATTGACCTTGTCATCCCTGTCTTCAACGAGGCGGGGGTTGTCGAACATACCTACGCCGAGCTGCGCCAGGTCATTGATTGCCTGCCCCATGACTTCAAGATCTACTATGTCAATGATGGCTCGCGCGACGGCACCCTGCAGTCCCTGGGTGCGCTGGAGGCGCAGGATCCACGCGTGCTCGTCCTGGAACTTGCTCGGAACTTCGGCCACCAGGCTGCCCTGACTGCCGGTCTGGATGCCTCGAGGGCGGAGTTCGTGATCACCATGGATGCTGATGGGCAGCATCCGCCCGGGATGATCCCGCAAATGATCGAGCTGTTCCAGCAGGGTTATGACATTATCCAGGCACAGCGGATCGACGAGGGGCAGGGTTTCTCCTTCAAGAAACTGACCTCCGCCGGCTTCTATGCCCTGATCAACCGCATCAGCGGTACACATATGGAGCCGGGCGCGGCAGATTTTCGCGGGATGAGCCGACAGGTCGTGGAGGCGCTCAAGGCCATGCCGGAGTACCACCGCTTCCTGCGCGGGATGATCTCCTGGATGGGCTATCGTAGCGTGATCCTGCCGTACCACGAGACGAGCCGGGTCGGGGGCGATTCGAAATATTCTCTTCGCAAGATGCTCCGCCTGGCGATGGATGCTATCTTTTCTTTCTCCCTGATGCCTCTCTACATTGGCTTGAGCGCCGGTGGCTTGTTCTTCTGCCTGGCAGCGCTCGAGATGATCTACGTGCTTTCCTTCTGGGTCACCGGTCGTACCTCCAGCCTGGCGCCTGGCTGGAGCTCGCTGATGTTCGTCATTCTGATCGTCAGTGGGATGATCATGATCCTGCTCGGGTTTATTGGTGTCTATGTCGGGTATATCTTCCAGGAAGTCAAGCGCAGACCTGTCTATTTGCTCAAGAAGAGGCAGAATGAACCCAAGCGATAAGCCCGTGTACCATTTCTGGTTTTTGCGGCATGGAGAATCGATTGGTAATGCAGAAGCTCGCTGGCAGGGACAATCGGATTATCCGTTGACAGAGAAGGGTCGGCACCAGGCGCAGGCCCTGGCGAAGCGCTGGCGGGCGGAAGGTGTGAAATTTGACCTCATCATTTCCAGCCCACTGGTGCGCGCCAAAGAGACAGCCGAGATTATCGCCGAAGCTGTAGGCGCCAGAGTCGAGCTCACTTCGATCCTGATGGAGCGTCACATCGGCGAGATGGAGGGACTGACTGCGGATGAAGTACGCAAGCGGCCGCAGCCGCCTTATGTCACACCCTACGATTCCATTGGCGGGGAGGGGGAAGGCGATTGGGCTCTCTTCTTGCGGGCGGGCCAGGCGCTCCAGGGATTGTTGCGCCGGACTCCTGGTAACTACCTGATCGTCTCGCACGGCGGGCTGCTAAACCAGCTGATGAATGCCATCGTTGGGATTGCCCCGCACGCGGACCCCTCAGGTGTGCGATTCCGCTTCGAGAACACTGCCTTCGCGCGCGTGCTTTATTACCCCTATCAGCATCGCTGGGCGATCGATGCGTTGAATGACTACGCCCACCTCAATTTTCTCAAAACCGAATGAGCATGGAATCAACAGAATCCGCCCGGCATCTCAATGGCAAGCTCAAAGTGCTTGTCTTTGGGGCGGGCGCGATTGGAACCTATATCGGCGGGAGCCTCGCCCTGGCGGGACACCCGGTCGTTTTTCTGGAGCAGCCGCCGGTGGTGGAAGAGCTGCGGCAACGGGGACTGCGGCTCGACCTGACCCTGGATAAGCGACGCAAGGCAAAGGATGCCTCCCGCCTCGATCCCGCCAGTTTTGTGATGGTCTCCGCGCTGGAGGATGCGCTCAACTACGGTCCCTTCGATGTGGCTCTATTTGCCCTCAAGTCCTTCGATACCCGGTCCGCTCTGGAAGGATTAAAGCCCTATGCCGACCGCGTGCCGCCGATCCTGTGCCTCTCCAACGGGGTCTCGAACGAGCCGGCGATTTCGGAGGCGTTAGGCCCGGACAAGGTCATCTATGGCACGGTAACGTCCGCGATCGGCCGGCGTGGCGCCGGTGACATTGTGCTCGAGCGCTTGCGTGGCGTGGGCATTGCGAAGGGGCATCCGCTTTCGGAAAGACTGCATAATGCTTTCAATGCCGCCTTTCTCAACGCAAAGCTGTTCGACGATGCACACAGCATGAAGTGGTCCAAGATGCTGACCAATCTGCTGGCCAACCCAACCTCTGCGATCCTGGACATGACCGCCGCAGAAGTCTTCGCCAACAAGGATCTTTACAGGCTGGAGATCGAGATGTTGCGCGAATGCCTGGCTGTGATGGAAGCCCAGGGCCTGCACGTCGTAGATTTGCCCGGGACTCCCGTTCGCGCCCTGGCGTTTGCCACACGACTACCGCTGTGGCTATCCAAGCCTGTGCTCTCGCGCGCAGCCGGTGCCGGGCGCGGCGGCAAGATGCCGTCCTTCCATATTGATCTCCATGCCGGTCGCGGCAAAAGCGAGGTGGAATACCTGCACGGCGAGGTCGTGCGGGCGGGAGAGAAGTGCAATGTGCCGACGCCGGTGAACCGGGTGCTGACAGATACCCTGATGGCGTTGACGAAGAAGGAAATCCCGTTGGAGGAGTTTGCCCGAAAGCCAGAGAAGTTACTTGTGAAAATCCACGAGGCGAGTTACAAGCCTCGCCTGCGGAATTAATTGGAATGATCATGAACGAGAGAATCACTGTTATCCCGCCGCGCGCATCGGTGGAAATTATCCTGCATGATGGGCGCGTACTCTCCGGTCCCCGCGGCGCTCGAGTGGGTGAGTTCCTGCGGAGCCTGGAACATAGCGCCCCCGTGGTCGCTGCGATTGTGAATGGCGACTTGCGCGAATTGACCTATCCGATCGAGATGGAATCCCGGGTGACGCCAGTCGACATGTCCGATGCCGATGGAGCGCGCATCTATCGCCGTTCCCTGACGTTCCTGCTTGAGATGGCGTTCAATGACTTGTTTCCCGACGCGGTGCTCTACGTGGATCACTCCGTTGCCTCGGGTGGGTACTACTGTCAGATCAGCGGGCGCAAACCGTTATCGGAAGCGGAAATCGAAACGCTCAAATCGCATATGCGGAAGATGGTGACCGCAGACCTGCCTTTCGAGCGTAAAGAGATCCCGCTTCCGGAGGCGATCCAGTACTTTCACTCGCGTGGCTATCAGGACAAGGTGCGGCTGCTTAGCTACCGCAAGAAGAGCTACCTTACGCTGTACCGGCTTGGCGAGCGCATGGATTATCACCATGGTTACATGGTCCCATCCACCGGTTACCTCAAGTGGTTTGACCTGGTCTTTACGGAAGGCGGCTTCACTCTGCGTTACCCGCGCCGTCATAAGCCCACGGAACTCCTGCCCATGCCCGAATATCCAAAGCTGCTGGGCACGTTCCTCCAGTATGGAGACTGGCTGGCGAAGCTGGGCATCGAAAATGTCGGCGCTCTCAATAATGCCATCCACAGCGGCCGCAGCGATCAAGTTGTACTAGTTTCAGAGGCGTTCCATGAAAACAACCTGGCTCGGATCGCCAACCAGGTAGTGGCTCAGCTGGATCGCTCGCGCATTATCCTGATCGCGGGACCTTCCTCCGCTGGCAAGACGACGACCTCCCGGCGGCTCACCGTGCAATTGCTCGCGCTTGGCGTTTCTCCGTTCCCGCTCGAGCTGGATAATTACTTCCTCGATCGCGACCAGACCCCGCTCGGCGAGGACGGCAAACCCGACTTCGAATCCATAGACGCGCTCGACCTGCCTTTGCTGGCAGATCACTTGCAGCATCTGACGCGTGGCGAGGAAGTTCAGCTGCCGCGCTATAACTTCAAGACCGGTTTGCGGGAAGATGGCGAGCTGATCCGTCTCAGAAACGGACAGCCCATCATCCTGGAGGGAATCCACGGCATGGACCCGCGCCTCATCCCCGCCAGCTTGAGCGGCGAATCGTTCCGGATCTACGTCTCGGCGCTCACGCAGCTGAACCTGGACCGCCACAACCGCGTCTCCACCACCGACACGCGCCTGATCCGGCGCATCGTGCGAGATGCGCGCGAGCGCGGCTATACCGCCGCCCAGACGATCGAGCGCTGGGAGTCGGTGCGACGCGGCGAAAAGCGCCATATCTTCCCCTTTCAGGAAAATGCCAATGTGATGTTCAACTCGGCGCTGGTCTATGAGCTGGCGGCGCTCAAGCCATTTGCCGAGCCGCTGCTGCGGCAAGTCCCCCATGGCACGCCGGAATTTATCGAAGCGAAACGGCTGCTGGCATTTCTGGAATGGTTCCTGCCTCTGGATATCAGCTTCGTCCCTGGCACTTCGATCGTGCGTGAGTTCCTGGGTGGCTCGATCCTGAAGAACTTTACGATCTGGAAGGAACAGGAACCGCTGACTTAAGGCACCGTAGGCACCTTGAAGATCAACCCGATTACATACCCTGCCAGCGCACTGATCGTGCCGATGACCGCCATCTGCAGCCCGCTGCGGAACGGTCTCCCCACGGTCACGCGTGCTTTGTAGACTCCCACCACAAACAACGTCAGGGCAGCGACGACGATCGAGATACAGATGCTCAGGCTCACAGTCCAGAAGAAGAATGGGAGGAGCGGGATGAAGGAACCCACAAGTGCCGAGAATCCCACAATAAGCGCCGACCGGAACGCACTCGTCTTTACGGGTGGCGTCAACTGCAGCTCCTCGGACATCATTACATTGACCCAGACATCCGGGTTGGATGTGATCACCTCCACGATCTTGTCGAGAGTTTCTCCCTCGAATCCTTTCTTTCGATACATGTCACGGATTTCTTCGATCTCGACATCGGGCGCAAGATGGATGTGGCGGTATTCCCGCTCGCGCTCGCTCAGATACAGATCGTCGTTTGCCAGCGTGGAGGTGTAAGCGACCGCGCCCATCGAAATGGATTCCGCGAAAGTTGCGGCCAGCCCGGCCGCGATCACGATGCGCGTATCCTGGGTAGCGGCAGCCACACCCAGGATCACGCCCAACACATTCACCAGTCCATCCTGGCCACCCAGTATGATATCCCCGAGCCGCGACTCATGCCGGTGCGGATCATGATGATCGTGCAATCGCACTTGCTCGATCAGTTTGCCTTTTGTGAGGGGTAGATTGCTCTCGGACATGAGACAGATTTCCTTCTATCGGTCCAGATCGATGTCGTCCATGGAGAGCTCATCTTCCACGGGCTCGATATGGGTGAAGACCGTTACTACGCTGCCCAGCGTCTCGCGAACATCTGATTCGAAATCCTCTGCAACATGGTGAGCGTCATGGACCGTCCACTCGCCGGGCACAAGCATGTGGACCGAGACAAATCGCCTGGCAGCCGCCTGACGTGTTCGCAGGGCGTGAAAGTTGACGCCTTGTTTCTGATACTTCTCCATCACATTGTCGATCAGCTTTTGCTCTTCGTCCGGTAAGGCCGCATCCATAAGGCCGGAGACAGATCGGCGAACTAGCTGGATCCCCGTCCAGATGATATTGAGCGCCACGATGATCGCCACGATTGGATCCAGCAGAGCCCATCCGGTAAATCCTGCTATGGCTACCCCGCCAATTACGCCGGCCGAGGTCCACACGTCGGTCATGAGGTGATGCGCATCGGCTTCGAGCGTGATGGAACGACGGCTCCGACCTTCGCGTAGCAAAATACGCGCCACCGAGAAATTGATCGCGGAAGCGGCGATCGAAATGAATAAGCCCAGCCCCAGTTGCTCCAGCGCCCGGGGCTGAAGCAGCCGGCTGACCGCCGCGCTGATGATCCCCGCTGCGGCAGCCAGGATCAGGAGCCCTTCCGTGATGCTGGAGAAATACTCTGCTTTGCCATGGCCATAGACATGGCTCTCGTCTGCCGGGCGCGCGGCGATCGTCAACATGCCAAGTGCAACCAGCGCGCCCGCCAGGTTGACCACGGATTCGAGCGCGTCCGACAGCAAACCAACTGAGCCTGTTAATAGATAGGCACCTGTTTTTAGAGTGATGGTCGCCAGGGCAGCCGCAATGGAAAGCCACGCAAAACGGGTGAGTGAGCTGCGGTCCTGGTTTCGTTCATCTTTTTGAGCCTGTGTCTGTGACATGCCGAGATGATACTTGCATGCGCGTAAGTTGGGAATGGGCAAAAGTAATGAAATCAAGGAAGGATCGGAAAATACAGGAAGTAGGATTGGGAAGACTGCAATGGAAATGTTCCTTGAATCTGGCTGTTGTTCATGCTAGACTGTTCAATAACATAGGTCATGGGTGAAATGCCACACTATGACTTCCACACGGCCAGCATCCTGATTGGCAAAGGAGATGAGATGCGTAGAATCCAATCTGTACTTACCATTTTGACTGTGTTCACACTTTTGCTCACGCTCACAGGCAGCGCTGATGCAGCGCCGCCTGTATCCCGTGCAAAATGGACGGTGATGGTGTATATCTCGGGGGATAATGACCTCGAGGGTTATGTGCTCGATGACATCGAAACAGAGCTTGGCGCTGTGGGCTCCACGGACCAGGTGCAGGTTGTGGCTCTGGCAGACCGGGGACCTGGGGCGAGTCAGGGTCCCGGGGATTGGAAGCAGACCCTGCTTTTCCATGTAGCACAAGGAATGCAGGCAGATCCGACGGATCCCAGCCTGGTCGCCGATTGGGGCGAGCGCAACATGGCAGATCCGCAGACCCTGATCGAATTTGTCGATTGGACAAGAACGAACTATCCCGCCGACCACTACGCTCTCTATTTCTGGGGCCATGGCTGGAACTGGCATCCTGGCTACGTAATGCGGGATGACACGGTAGATAGCAGGGATAACAATCCGGACCTGTTCGATACGATGGATCTGGAGGAACTGAAAGCTGCTCTGCCCTCCATCGGATTTATCGACGTGGTGGGGTTCGACGGCTGCAATATGGCTGCCATCGAAGTTCAGCTCCTCTGGCATGGACATGCCACTGCGCTGACACATTCACAGGAATATGTGTACTGGGAAGGGGTGCAGTATGACCTTGTGCTCGCCGAGCTGGCGAAGAACCCGGGCATGAATGCAGACCAGCTGGCGATCTACACAAGCCAGACAGCAACTGAGGACAAAACCTGGTCAGCCGTTGCCGTGGATAATCGCTTCGACGCGCTGTTGAAGGCTGTGAATGAATGGTCTGTTGCGCTCAAGGGTGGCCTGGTTCAGAATCGAAAGAAATATGACCGGGCGTTCAACGCTACGGGTTCTTTCTGGCAGGCGCCTACGGACAAGGATCTATATGATATGGCATACGAGATCAATCGTCTGGTCAGCGATCCAACGATCAAACGCAAGAGCCAGGCAGTGATGAATGCGGTCGATGCGGTCGTGCTCTACGAGCACCATGTCAATGCGTATGCAGATGCAAATGGGATCACGATCTATCACGTTTCGAAAGCCACACAGAAAGACAAGGATTACATCTACTACCGGGATCTTGATTTTGCCCAACAAACAGGCTGGGATGAGTTCCTGGATGCCTATGCACGCTAGAAAGGCAAAACAGGCAAGCAAAACTCCGAGTTTCTGGCTCGGAGTTTTTTTGCTAATATTCCCGTCGATGATTATTTGAAATCTGCGAGGATTTCCCCGGCGGCACGTTCTCCTGACTCGACAGCGCCGTTCAAATAGCCCTGAAAATCTATGGATGTATGTTCACCGGCAAAGTGACAGTTTCCCTGTCGCTGGCGCTCCATACCGGCAAACTTTGTATATTGGCCCACTTTCCAGTAGGAGTACGAGCCCTTTGTCCAGCGATAGCCCAGCCAGTAATCGATAAAGGCTTTTCCGTTCCATTTGGCTGAAATACCGGGCAGGACCGGCTCGATCTGGGAGAGGAACTGCTGGGCGCGGGAGGTTGGCGTGCCGGAACCAAACGAGGCGCCGTAGTTCCCGCCTGTGTAATTGACCAGCAGACCGGCTGCACCGGCCTGTGCGCGTGAGACCTCCCAGGTGTTTTGATAGCCCGTGTCAGCGAACGTTTCTCCGTTGGAGTCAAGTGTCGTCCAGTGACGGTCTGTAAACTGGACGTGCAGCTTGGAGTTCGTGCCCATGCCCATTTCGGCAATCGCGATCTTTTTCAGGTCGGAGAAGCCTGCCCGCCTGTAGTCCACAGAAATGCGCAGAATGGAAAATGGCAACGCCAGGACCACCTTATCTGCTGTCACATCGCGAAATGACTTGCCATTCTTAAATGTGAGCGTGAAGGTGCCATTTGTATTCTGTTTGATCGCGGTTAATTCCTGGCCCAGCTGGATCTGGCTGCCAAGGGTTTGCGCCATCAGGCGGGGAATCTGGTCATTTCCGCCGCGCACGTGGTATTTCTCATTGGATGGACCAAAGATCCGAAGATTGCCCTGACCCGAATAGCCCAACAGGTAAAGCAGATTCAGTGAGGATTGGACGCTGCTTTCGCCGCCGTATTCGATGTTGTAGGCGACATCCAGCAATTGTCCCAGTTTAGAATTGATCCCGCCGGGGATGCTCTCGTTGATCCAATCAATGATCGACATGTGATCCAGCTCCCAGCCCCGCTGGGTGTAGTTGTTATATAGAGTCGGGTAGGATGCCGCGGAGACGTCACTGTGGATCTTCTGCCAGGCTTGCTTGAGATCATCCGTTGCCTGGGCATAAGGGTAGGCTTGACCATCAAAATAGTAGGTCGATTCGGTTCCATTCACCTCCGCCTGGAGCAAATTGTCGAGGGTCAACCCGAGCTCCTGGGCAAGCTGGCGAATATTGGAATGACTCTGGTCGATCAGCTCGCCGCCGTGTTCAAAGATCTGACCATCCGCAAAAAAGGAACGATCGCTCCAGCAGCGCCCACCCACGCGGTCCGCGGCTTCGTACACCTCGGCAAGGTAACCATTTTGCCTGAGACGATAGGCAGCGGTAAGGCCCGCCAATCCCGCACCGACGACCACAATGCGCGGGGCAGTCGCAGCCTCGACGGCTTTGGCCGTCCGCGCAAGTGCCAGGGCGCTGACACCTGCCAAGCCAAACTTAAGGAAATCGCGCCGGCTGATAGGGGCGGCGCGACGTTCTTCGACGATCTGGTCGGTGGACACATTGCGTTGCACAGCTTCCTGCGCAATCGAGACCATTTCCTGCAGTTCATTGGCCAAGGGTGTGCGGGACATACAACTCCTCCATTCCTCTATTAAATTGTTTTGGATAAAGACAACCGGAATAGTACATTTGATATTCCAATTGCGCAATGTCTGGTTGCCGAAAGTGACGAAGGAGTTGGTTACAGAACAAAAAGCGGCACCCCCGCGCCGCATCTGAGCAGTGACTACTGAACAAGGATTACTGTATCACCCCCATTTTCTTCCCGACCTTTGCGAACGCCTCGAGCCCTTTGCCCAGGTCGTCGTTATCGTGCGCAGCGGAGATCATCACGCGGATGCGCGCTTTGCCCTTCGGGACCGTGGGGAACCCGATGGACATGGCGAAGACTCCATCTTCGAACAGCTCCCGGCTGAACTGCTGAGCCAGCGCCGCCTCGCCCAGCATGACGGGCGTAATCGGCGTCTCGCTGACGCCCGTATCAAATCCGAGTTTCTTCATCTCCGCTTTGAAGTATCTGGCGTTCCTCCAGAGCTTGTCCACGAGCTCGGTGGATTCTTCGAGCAGGTCGACTGCGGCGAGACAGGCGGCTGCATCGGGCGCAGTGACGGCTGATGAGAAAAGGAACGGTCGCCCGCGCTGTCGCAGCCATTCGACGATGACTTTGTCACCGGCGACCATCCCGCCCACCACACCGAACGCCTTGGACATAGTCCCGACTTCGATATCGACCTTGCCGTGCAAGCCAAAGTGATCCACGATGCCGCGCCCGCCTTTACCGAGCACACCTTCGCCATGGGCATCGTCCACCATAAAGAGGATGTCATACTTCTTGGCGACCTCATACAGGTCGGGCAGGGGAGCGATATCGCCATCCATACTGAAGACACCGTCGGTGACGATGAGGGCGCGGCGAAAATTGGAGAGGTTGTCCTTGATCACATCTTCCAGGGCGCCGGGGTCATTGTGCTCATACGCCACGATCTTCGCGCCGGAGAGCCGGCAGCCATCGATGATCGAGGCGTGGTTAAGCCGGTCGGAGAAGATCACATCCTCCTTGCCTACCAGCGCCGAGATCGTCCCCAGATTGGCAGTGAAACCCGATTGGAAAGTGATGACATCCTCGGCGCCTTTGAACTTCGCCAGGCGCTGCTCGAGCTGGACGTGCAGATCCATGGTTCCGGCGATCGAGCGCACAGCCGCGGGTCCCACCCCATATTTCTTTGTCGCTTCCTTCGCGGCTTCCACGATCTTCGGGTGGTTCGCCAGCCCGAGATAATTGTTCGAGCAGAAATTCAATACGTTCTTGCCATCCACGGTCAGCCAGGCGCCCTGCGCCGAGCCGATCGTGCGGATGCGGTTGTACAAGCCCTGTTCTTTCAAGCCTTCAATTTCCTGGTTGAGCCAATCGAGTTTGGACATAAGGACTCCGTAAGCAGAGAAGTAGAGACTAGAGATTGGTGAGGTTTGTCTCGCTGGGATGATTATAGCCATTAACAAAAGAAGCGACTGTCACAACTTGCCAGTGACAGTCGCCCTGTTTCAAGCCTCTTCCAATGTGACTGGCCTGGGTCGCTTGCCATCGATGTCCTCGATCCCATATTCTTCTGCCAGGGCCGCGCCTACCCAGACCTTTCCCGTCCTGCTCATGAGATCTGGATCATTCGCCAAAGCTGCGATCACGCGGCCGGTGAACTGCGGCGATTCGGAGTTGCTCATATCGAAGTATTCTGCTGCCCGCATCACGCTCTCTGTCCGCACCAGTCCAGGATACAGGGAGACCACCGCGATATTGAGCTGTTCGGCCTCGCGTGCCATGTCGGCGGTCAGCTTGTCCACGGCAGCCTTGGCAGCGCCATAGGCGACGTTGGCGATGTACTTCTGCGCCGCCCAGAATGAAATATTGACGATCAGACCGCGTTGCTGCCCCACCATCATTCTTGCCGCAAACGCGCTTGCCACGTAGGCGGCACGTACACCGCCTTCGAACATGGCATCCCAGCGCCAGAAAGGTTGCTCCCAGAAGGGCTTGAGCCACGTGAACTGCCCATCGTGCTCCATCTGCTCGTACCCACCCCAGGCATTGTTGACCAGGAGATCGAGCCGTCCGTTCTCTTCCTTTACTTGTTGAAATAGCCGCTCAGTCTGTGAATCGTCGCGATGATCGCATGCCACCGCGATCCCCTGACCCCCGGCTGCTGTCACTGCCTCTGCGGTCGAGAACACTGTCCCTCCCAGCCTCTCGATATCCATACCCTCCTGGGTTGTCCGGCCCGTGATGTAGACCTTCGCGCCTGCTTCTCCTAATCCTATCGCGATCCCCTTACCGACACCGCGGCTCCCGCCGGTCACAACAGCAACTTTCCCCGACAGCGATTTCATATGCCTCCTTCGTAGGAATAAAAAGACGTCCGATGGGGGACGCCGATTATGACAGGCAAGCGAATTTAAGGCAAGGCAGAATCCGCTTACTCGTCCCGTTGGGCTTCCCCTACAATGCCCAGCTCCATTAAAGCTTCCATCACTTTCTGGACGGCCCCACCCTTGACGATCACGGTTGTGGGACTCAAGACCTCGCCGAGGAATTTTGCTGCCCTGGATTTGCGCAGCTCTTCCAAAACCTCGGGCTTACTCACCTTCAGGATGACCTGGGTCTGCACCCGGGCTTCGGTCCCATTCACCTCCCAGCGCTTGAGGGCTTTGACCAGCGTAGGCGGGACCCCGGCATCGGAATACTTCCCCAGCAGCGCAAGGAGGTGTTCAACTTTCAGCCCCTGTTGCTTGGCTCTGCTCAGCGAGCGGGTGGAGAGGCGATAGCGATAGACATCCTCCTTCGACGCGTCCCACTCGCAGAAGCGCGAGACCTGGTAGCGGACCACCCGAGGCGCGAGCCGTGGAATAGATAGCACCCCCTGGGAGGAGATGTGTAGCTTCTTATCTTCTTTGCCTGTGATGTGGGAGTTGGTCACCCGGAAGGATGTAGGCTCTCTGGCGCCCTCTGCTACGCACAGGTCCACCTGTCCCAGCCAGTGCAAGATGCTCGTAATGAAGTACTTGATCAACGCCCCGTCCACCTGGTCCCAGGAGGCGAAGCCCCGCAGGAATTGTCCATCCGATTCGCGCTTGATGAACCACGAATCGTAGTCACCGGCCGGGCGCTGAAAGTCCGCGTATTTCTGCTTGATATCGCGAACGAAGGCGCCTAGACTCCACCATTTGCCCTCCGGGATGGGGTCCAATAGGTTGACCAGAAATTCCCGGGTTTCCTGGGGCTCGTTTCGCCACTCGCCTTCGCAGAGGATCCCGGGCATCAGCCACAGCTCATTAAACGATTTGCTTTCCATCCACGCGGTTTGTAGAAGAGCGAGCGCCTCTGCCCGCGGCGCTTCTAAGAAAGCTTTGACCGGCTCGGGCTGCGGCGTCGCGTCACGTAGCAGATTGGCAGCCTGTAACAGGGCTCGCAGGACGTTGCCGGGTATTTTGGTCTCAGGCGGCTCGATTCCCAGGCGCAAAGCTGCCAGCAGAGTCGTTGCATCGTCAAGGATGGAATCGTCTGCCGAAATCTCCTGCCCGCGCTCACCCGGAGACGCCGCCCGCCCAAGCGAGGGTACTGCCTCTTCCTCCTCTTCACCTTCTTCTGAAGCTGAGTCTCTCTGATTGAGGATCTCCAGCAGATTGTCCGGAATGTAGGCGAATTCCTGTGGACCCTTCTGGGTATCGAAGAACGCCCGCGCCAGCAGCCCACGATAATAAAGGACCTCCGTCGCGGAGGCTGGCTGGAGATACAATTTCTCACGGTCTCGCTTGCCGGCGCCGGCCTCGCGAATCTCCCCATATCTGCGGGTGAACGTGGGCCAGGGTATGCGCCCACCCGAGTTGACGAGCTCCGTAATAGCGGAATCGGCTTCCGGGGAAAGCGAGTCGACGATCTCAGCCAGCATGTCCGGCGCGAGGAGCGAGGCAGATAACTCCTCGCGCGCTGCGTCTGCATCCGTCGATTTCAATTCGAGTCCCCACAGCTCGGCGATGATGCGCAGATGACCAATATCCTGTTTGAGAAGAGAATCGAAGAGGTCAGGCATGGAGGTTGGTATACACGTAAGCAGGTACGCGAGTATTGTACCTGTCCAGGTATTTACCTGTCTACTTATTTGTCGATTCGCCGCGGACCACCTTCAATGCATTTGGCAGAACTTCGAAGCTGACCTTGCGCAGGTCGGTCCCGGGACCCGTGAAGATTTCCCCATCGGCGTGGATATACAGCGGGCGGTTCGCCGTGAGGGCAAACTTTTTGCATGTGCCCATCCGTACCTGCCGGAAGCGCCCATGTGTGCCTCTCATCACCTCGGGCACGATGCGGAACATCATCGCCCGGCTCACATCGGTGATCATCGCGTAATGGATGATGCCATCGTCGATCTTGGCATCCGGCGCGATCAGGAAGCCGCCGCCCTCGCGCGGTCCGTTGCAGAGGACCAGATAGATGACGTTCTGTTCCCACGTTTCCTCGTCCGTTTCAATCTGCATATGGATCGGGTTGTGATCGAGGATAATGGTCTGGATCACGGAAGTTAGGTACATCAGGAAACCACGGATCAGCGGGATGCGGTGTGAGCGGATGGTTACCACCGCGCCGAAGCCAATGCCGAGCGTGTTATCGAAGTATTCCATGCGACCGTTCTCATCGGTCATCAAACATAGATCCACCGTTGATGGCTCGCCGTCGATGGCTTGGATGAGCGCCTCGGTCGGCTGTTTGGAGGCATGGATGCCATGCGCAAAATCGTTTCCCGAGCCAACTGGGACCACGCCCAGGACCGGTCGTTTTTCCTCGGGGGTCCGCATCAGGCCGTTGACCACCTCGTGGATTGTCCCATCGCCGCCCATGGCGATCACCATATCGTAACCCTGCTCCCCCGCCTGCCTTGCCAGATCGATGGCATGCCCTGGATAGACAGTGCCGCTCCAGTCTACGCCGCCGTGCTGTTCGGTGATCGAGCGCAGGTCGCGGGCAACGCGCCAGGCATTGCCCATATCTGCCATGGGGTTCAGGATGATTTTGACTTTGCGATGCATGCCGGTATCTCCATTATAAAAGACCCTGAAGGTTCGTCGTCGATTAGGTACTCGCGCAGAGACAAAGGAAGTCGCTGAGGCGTAGGCGGTGTTTCGTCTGCAAAACCTTCAGGGTCTGTAAATTCGTGCGTAGATTATAACCCCCGGCAAAGTAAAGAGAGGCTTTACCCGTTTCCCATCTGTTGCGTCACCAGCGGACCGGTGACACCGCGCG
>DAITPI010000022.1:0-13319 GCA_036833655.1 Anaerolineales bacterium
CGAGCCTGCTTCCTTCAATGCTGCGATTCTGAATCTGATCCTCTCCGTGGTCCCCGATGGAAACGCCTGCCTGCGCTCTGTGCTGGATGCACTCAAGCCGGGAGGGCGCCTCGTGATCTTCGACAAGTTTTTGATAGAGGGGAAGTCCCCATCGCTGCTGCGGAGATCCCTGAATCTCTTTAGCACCCTGCTGGGTACCGATATCAATCGCCGCCTGAGCGACCTGATGAAGGACTGTCCCTGCGAGGTCATTCACGACGAGCCGAGCATTGCAGGCGGAATGTACCGCGTGATGCTCCTGCACAAGGCTAATTGAGCGACAGCGCGAAATCGCTCAATCGGTCCAGGCTCGTCATCCGCAGGCACTGCAGCATCTCTGTCGCGCCCTGATAGATTTTGATCTTGCACGAATCATCGATCACCGGCTCCCCGGGGGGAACAGGATGTGAGTATTATCACCAGTTGTGATGACAGGCCGGATGGTATGAAACCGTATAATGACTGCATTCCATGCTAAGGAGTATCTCATGGCTGAACATCAAGTCCTCTACCTCTCACGCGCCGATGTGGAAAAGGTCAACCTTCCGATGCAACAGATCATCGATCTGTTAGAGAAGGCATTCCTCGAGAAGGGGAATGGCAAGGTCGAGATGCCGCCCAAGCCGGGCATCCATACCATGCCGGACGCCTTCATCCATGCGATGCCGGCGTACATCCCATCCATGCACTCGGCAGGAATTAAGTGGGTCAGCGGCTACCCCGAAAACTTCAAGCGCGGGCTGCCCTATATTACGGGGCTGATGATCCTGAACGATGTGGAGACGGGCATTCCCTACGCCGTGATGGATTGTGCCTGGATCACCGCCATGCGGACCGGCGCTGCCTCGGCGCTCTCCGCCAGGTACCTGGCGCGGCCCGAATCCGAGACCGTGGGCATTCTTGCCTGTGGCGTGCAGGGACGCACCAACCTGGAGGCGCTGGCTTGCCTGTTCCCGATCAAGCGGGTCTTCGCCTTTGACGTCCTGCCAGACGTGCAGGAGAAATTCGTTGCGGAGATGAGAGAGAAATTCAGATTTGAGGTCGCCGGCGTGAAGGAGCCGAAGCAGGCTGTGGCTGACTCGGACCTGGTGGTGACCTCCGGACCGATCCTGAAGCATCCCGCCCCGACCATTGAAAAAGACTGGCTGCGCCCCGGCGCCTATGGCTCGGCAGTCGACTTCGATTCGTACTGGACGGGGGAGGCGCTCGCGCAGATGGATCGCATCAGCACCGACGACCACGCCCAGTTCCAGTATTACAAATCGGTCGGCTATTTCGGGCAGACGCCCGATCCGTACGCGGACCTCGGCGAGCTGGTCGCGGGGCTCAAGCCTGGTCGCCAGGATGCCAAAGAGCGGACGCTCGCCATCAACCTCGGCCTCGCCATGGACGACATGGCGGTCGCCCCGACGATCTACCGCTGCGCACGAGACATGGACCTGGGCGTCGAGCTGCCCTTGTAAAGAGATCGGCAAACAAGTGGAGCGACTTTCCAGTCGCTCCTATTTATTTCCAGTACCTGCTTCTATCCTGCGGTCACGACACTCCCCGGCACTCCCTGGCACCGACCGCGCACCCCGCACAATCATACTGTGCGGGGCAGGTGGCAGGTGTGCACTCGGGGCAAGTGTGCACCCGATTTGCTTGGCAAATCGTGCGGATGCAGTGCAGGTGTGTCCGCGCGAGATTAGCCCTGTGTGTCTCTCCAAAGCTTGTAGTTGTTCTGGATCTGCTCGATATGCCCCGGAATGTGCGCAGAATAGATATTTAGCCACTGCTCGAACGTGTATGGCTCTTCGTATTCGGGATGCTTTACCGAGTGCTCGAAGACTTCCTCCGGCTGTCGCTTGAGCAGCTCATAGGTTGTCTTGCGGGCCAGCCGGACGATCTCCAGGGCGTCTTCATAGTTTTGATCGTGGTAGTTCAGCCCGCTTGTCCACTTGTCCTGATCGTATCCCATGACCGGACCGCCCGGCTCGACGATCAATTTGCGGGCGCGCAGGGCAGCGTTGGATTCCGAATCCGCCAGATGGATCAGTACCTCGTAAACACTCCATTCTCGGGGCTCCGGTTTGAAGAGCCAGGCTTCACGGGGAATATGCGCTAATGCTGCCATGAGGAGCTCGTAGCCACGACCGTAGAGCTCGAGTTTCTTGTCGCGTTCTTCTTTATTCATTCAAACACCTTGTTTGCAGCCTGAACCGCTTAGACGTTCAACTTTCCAACTCCACAGCCATCGCCACTGCCTCCCCGCCGCCGAGACAGAGCGAAGCAATGCCGCGCTTCAAGCCGCGGTCCTGAAGCGCATGGAGCAGCGTCGTCAGGACCCGCGCGCCACTGGCGCCGAGCGGATGGCCCAGGGCGATCGCGCCGCCGTTCACGTTGACCTTGTCCCAGTCCCAGCCCTGGTCGGCGAGGGCATAGCCATCGGCGAGCACCTGGGCGGCGAACGCTTCGTTGAGCTCGATGAGATCGACATCGTCGAGGGTCCAGCCGATTTTCTTGAGCAATTTTGGGATCGCATAGGCGGGAGCGGCAAACAAATATTTCGGTTCGACGGCAGCTTGCGCATAACCAACAATCCTCGCCATTGGTTGGAGGTTGTTCTTCTCAGCATAGTCACGCGAGGCGATCACGACTGCTGCGCCGCCATCGTTCATGGGCGATGAATTCCCCGGTGTCACTTTTCCTCCCTCCTTGAATGCCGGTTTGAGCTTCGCCAGCGCCTCCAGCGTCGTATCCTTGCGCGGAGCTTCGTCTTTCTCGACACTCGTTACCTCGCCTTTTCGTCCGGGGATCTCCACCGGGACAAGCTCAGCTTCGAAGCGGCCCTTCTCCTGCGCCTCCACAGCCTTCTTGTGCGAGCGCAGCGCGTACTGGTCCATGGCTTCGCGCGTCACCTCGTATTCGTCGGCGATGAATTCGGCCGCGTTGCCCATGCCCCAGTTCTCGAACGGGTCCCACAGACCGTCGTAGAGCAGGGCATCGGTGAGAGCCTGGTTGCCAAACTTCAGCTCACCGGAACGACCCGAGACCAGGTACGGCACCCGGCTCATCGACTCGAATCCGCCTGCTACGAAGAGGTCCGCATCCCCGGCGCGGACGGCCTGCGCGGCAAACATCGCCGCCTTCAGCCCCGAGCCGCAGACCTTGTTCACCGTGCTCGCACTGACCGTCGCCGGGATCCCACTCAGGATTCCTGACTGGCGCGCGGGCGCCTGACCTTCCCCGGCCTGCACCACGTTCCCCATGATCACTTCTTCGATGTCCTTCGGATCGATGCCGGCGCGCTCCACCGCTGCTTTGACCGCGATCGCCCCCAGCTGCGTTGCCGGTACACTGCTAAGCGAACCCTGGAACCTTCCGATCGGCGTGCGCGCCGCGGAAAGGATCACCGCCTCGTACACCGGACTGCTCCGCTTGTGTTCGTTTGCCATCGTTCCTCCTTCAGCGAATTTACTATTGCATTATAAAGCCAATACGAAAGTGTCAGCGTTTTGGAAGGAGGTCTGCCCTTCAACCTGGATTAAAATGCTGGCATGACAGATTTTGAAGGATCTCTCTATGAACTACTTGGTGGGGAAACAGGACTACGTTCTCTTGTCAATCGGTTTTATGACATCATGAACTCATCGCCAGAAGCCGCGAAAATCCGTAGCTTTCATGCCAGGAGTCTCAAGCAATCTCGTGAGAAGCTCTTTATGTTTCTGTCCGGATGGTCAGGTGGACCACAGCTCTATGTCCAGCGATTTGGACATCCGCGCCTTCGGATGAGGCATTTTCCCTTCCCGATCGGAACGGCGGAGCGCGACCAATGGCTGTGGTGTATGAACCGGGCTCTGGACGAGAGTCAGCTCGATCCACGCGCGGTAGAGTTCCTAAAAACCCGTTTTGCCGAGGTGGCGGATTTTATGAGGAACCAGATGGAGGGCTGAATCAAGCCTCCAGATGCTTCAGCGCCTCGCGCCGGCTGAGGGGATGCAACGGCGTTGCCTCGACAAACTGCTTCACTGCCTCGGGGTCAACCCGCGCATATTGCCGGAGCGACCAGCCGATGGCTTTATTGATAAAGAATTCCTTCGAGCCCAGGTTCTCGCGGATGATCTCGGAAAGCAGCTTGAAATCTGTTTCTTGTTTGTAGTTGAGCTGAAAGAGAATCGTAGCGCGCCTCAGCCAGAAATTCTCAGATGCACGCCATTTCGCGAGATATTTCTGGCGCACCTCGGGGTATCGTCGAAAATGGACGCCCAGCACCCCGCCGGAGATGGTGTCCACAGTGTCCCACCAGGACTTGTGGACAATCATATACTCGATGGTCCTGATGATTCCGGAAGGCAACTGTTTCTCTGACCTGCCCAGTAGACTCGTTGCCGCGTACTGGAATTCTCGCTGCGGCAAAGCCCAGAGGTCGCGCAGGATGGCATCCAGCTCTTTGATGGGTGGCATGCCCTTGGCAGCGATGAATTCCTTCATCAGTTCTTTGAACTGCGGCGACTTGATCCCCAGGTAATCGAACTGATCGCGCATATACTTCTTCATAGGCCCAGCCTGCGCGGGATCGGCGTTTTCTTCAAACAATGTTTTCAGTGAGGCAGTATAGGGGTACATGGAATCTCCAATCTCCAGTCTCTAGCTCGCTTCCACACATTCGACAGCGAGCTGCCGGACTCCATAGATTCTATGGTACAGGAGTGTCCTCCGGATCATACGGCTGGACGAATTGAACAAGCCAGTTTGCATTGCCCTCGTCCGTCACGGAAGAAAACAGCGTGACAATGTGGATCCACGTCCGGCCAGGGCGCAGGGGAACAAGATTTCCCTGCCTGTCTGTGAAATGCATGGGGCGCACGAGCCCGGTGGTCTTCTCCCACGCACGGTTTGCTGTGGACCAGAGGATCTGGAATGCCTGCCCGTTACGGAAGAGAAAGGCAGGCTGCTTCTGCCCGAGCCGGAAATCCACCTCGAGCTGGTTGTGGCGATAACGGTTGTGCTGGGCAAAGACGACAATGACATTCTCGAACCTCATCTGCCTGCCGGTCAGCCGGTCCGTGGCAGGGACGAGAGTGCCCGTGCCGTCTGCCAGGTCTGTCCAGCGCAGATAGGTTCCGGAGATCGGATCGTATCGCCAGGCAGATTGAGTGTACGCATGATAGAAGACATTTATCATATTGGCAGGTTGGCCGCCAGCGGGCGTTTCATCAGCGAACAAATTCCCTGAATAGTTGACAGGCTGTCTTGGATTCAAGTTTTCTTCGGCAAGCTGGCGCAGCCGTCTCACGGTGAGCAGGGAGCTGTTGGGAGTGAACCTGTCCACGCCCGGGATGATCTCACACGCATCGAGCATCTCGCCGATGTCCCAGGCGGCGCCCGAGTACACGAGACAACTGTTGGGGAACATATGCCCGATCTGGTTGTAGGTCAGCCGCCCTGAGCGGATGGGTCCCACGTACGGCTCGGCGGGGATGAACCAGTTCGAGGGGGTGCCGGTTACTACCGGGCTAGGAGTCGCAACAGGCTCCTCCACCAGGATCAATCCAGCGTCCCACAAGGGGGCAGTCGAGTCCGCTGTGGAGATTCTTGTTTCACCAGTACTATCGACATCGCTATCCCGGTCATCGTCCCCTACGTCCGATTGCGTGAATTGATAGGCATCGAGTTGGACAATCTGTAGGATCACCTCGCCTTCCGCGCGCTCGAAGGCATAGTAACCGTTCGAATCGGTCGTCGTCTCCGCCAGGACCTCGCGGCTGTTGCCGTTTAGCAGGCGGACACACACGCCGCCCACGCCCACCTCCCAGGCATCCTGGTGACCGTTCCTGTTCTCATCGAGCCAGACGCGGTCCCCGATCCAATCGCCGTTCGGGTAGAAGATTTCTGCGCGCACCGCACATCCGCCGCTTACATTGGGAACGAGGCGCGGATAGTCTCCGTAGAACACGTTCAAGAAGCGCGTTGTACCCTCGCCGATGTACAGCTCATAGACCCACGAGGCAAATCCGGGCCCCGCCTGCGGACGCGCCGTGACGGGCATATTGCTGATCGAGACCAGCACCGCCGGGAGCTTTAGCAGTGAGGGGTCCAGCACTTCGCGCCCCGTCAAAGGATTGACATTCGCAGGGAAATCCTCGGCTTCAGGCCCGAAGTGAACCGGCGCCAGCCGGGGCTGCGGCGTGGAGGTCGCGGACGGTACTGCCGTCGATGTGGCAGTCGGACTGGAAATTGCGGTGCCTGTTGCTGTTGCGATGGGCTCGAGAGTCCCTGGCGCTGCACAGGCGCTGGCGAGCAAGACGAGCAGCAAGAAGGCGCGGCGCATGCCTCGATTATAGTCGGGCGCAGAGGGTCTCTGGCAAATCTCCAATATTCGGGAGTGTCTAAAACATTGGGCTTGTGCGATGATCTCACCACTGAGCACACGGAGACCACGGAGAAAACCTCTTGGAAAAAGCTCAGTGCGCTCAGTGTTCTCTGTGGTAAACGTGTCTTAGCCCAGCCTTTTGGGCACTTCCCAATATCCCAGCCAACCCTGCGCAAAGATCGGGCTTTTCTATTCCAGCTTTGCTCCCGTTGGCGGCACAAAGCGCGCCCGGAACACGCCGGATTTCAGATCCTCCAGATAGGACTGCAGTGAAAAGATGATGACCCAGGTCTTGCCTGGCTTGAGGGCGGCCTGCGTGCCATCCGGGTTGAGGAAGCGCAATGGCTGGCCTCGGCCGGTCTTCTGTTGGTATTCGGTTGCGCGCGTGCTCCACCGGATCTCATACATGCGCCCGTCCCGGAGGAGATAGGCTTTGCCCTGGTTGCCCGGCGACAGGTTGATATCCACGATTGTCGGGCGGATAACAATGTGCTCGGCAAACATCAGGACGACATTTTCGAATTGCAGTTGCCTGCCATTCAGCCGGTCCACGGTGGGGTGGAGCTGGCCCGCCGTCTCGGGCCGTGAATCGTCAACGTAGCGCCACCAGGATCCCGATGCTGCATCGTAGATCCACTTGGATTGGTTGAGCAGCGCCCAGTACTCGCGCAGCTCCGTGGCGGGCTGACCTCCGGTGGGAACCAGATCGGAGAACGTATTGCTCGTGTAATTGAAATTCGGGTTGTCCTTCTTGTTCTGTTCCGAGATCCGTGCCATACGCTCCAGTGGCAGCATCGCGCCGCCGCCCTTGCTGGTGTGCGCGACGGTGGCGCAGCCCGGGATCTCGCGCAGCACCGCCGGGTCCGCCGAGGCGTAGATCAGACAGCTATCCTGATACATCGAGCCCATGTACTTGTAGAAGATCCGCCCGGAGCGTATCGGTCCCACTTCTGCGGGAGGCAGGGTGACATCCGGCTCCAGCGTGGGCATCGCTCCCGATGCCGGGACCAGGCCCGCGTCCCAGAAGCGAACGGAGTCGTCTGAGACGTCGATCACGTCTGTCCGGCCCGATTCGGGATCGACGTCGCTATCTATCCCTTCGTTCCCAGCCTTTTGCCCGGTGAACTCTGACCAGTCCGGAGCCTCGACCTCGACGATATATCTTCCTTCCATAACGTTGAAGCCGTAATAACCATTGCTATCCGTCGTCGTCTCTTGAAGAAGTGTGCCATTCTGGTCGAGAAGGTTGACGCAGATTCCGCCGATCCCGCCTTCACGCGGATCCTGGATGCCATTCCCGTTCTTGTCGTGCCAGACCAGATTCCCCAGCAGGAGACCGGTCTGGGTCATTGGCTCTGTGCGCACATCGCAATCGCCGTAGAGCGGGATCTCCGGCTCCGGGAACTCGCCGTAGACCACACCGAGGTGCCGCGTGGAGCCCTCGGTGATGTAGTACTCGTAGACAAACGGCATAAAGGAAAAACCAGCCTGCGGGCGCGCCTCGGGTGGAAAATGGGATACCGAGAGCAGGAGCGCCGGATACTCCAGCCGACCCGGGTCAGAGACCGGTTGCCCGCTCAGCGGGTTGTAGCCTTGCGGGAATTCATCCGGTCCCAGCGTGACGGGGGAAGGTGTCGGTTGAGGCGTGGAGGTGACAGCAGGCAATGTCTCTTTTGCTGGGATCGTAGCAGCAGCGACATCAGGGCCTGTGACACTATTGCCCTGCGTTGGTTCGTTGAGCGGGTTGCCGCTACCCCCCGCGCCGGTACAAGAAGCGATCAATAGAAATAGAAAAACCGATACAATATTCTTCTTCATATGTCCTTTTGTTAAATCGAGTTTCAAATCATATCCCGCCCCGGGATGTTACCTGAAGCCGCGCAACCGTCTCCAGTCTCTTATCGCTACTTACCAATTACCTCTCATGTCTTGACATGAGTTACGCTATTCCTCAGCCCTACTCGACCAGCGTTATTTTGCTCCGGGCGGCTGGGAAAACTGCAACAGCCAGTTGCCGGCAGACTTTTCGGTGACCGCGGTCAAAGGCGTGACCACGCTGACCCAGGTGTGACCCGGCTTCAGTGGAAAGGGGGTCTTGTCGTCAAGATACAGGAATCGGATGGGCTTGCGGCGTCCGGTCTGGATTTCTTCATCCGTTGCCACCGTGCTCCAGCGGATCTTGTACATCTTGCCATCGCGGAAAAGCAGTGCGTCTCCTAACCAGTCCTGCTCCATGCGGATCTCCAGGTTCGTCGGCGAGATGACCTCATGTTGCGCAAAAAGAATGATCACATTTTCAAAGTGCAATTGCCGCCCGGTGAGGCGGTCGATCTCCGGGTGCACGACTCCCGCGCTCCCCGGGTCCGCGGTATCCACGTAGCGCCACCAGCTCTGATAGAGCGGATCGTAGACCCACTCCGCCTGGTTGAGCCAGGCGTGGTACACGTGCAGGCGGGAGGCAGAAACACCACCCTCCGGCGCTTCTGCGGAATAGACATTGCTCGTGTAATCGATTGGCAGGTCCGGGTTCTTGCTGTCATATGCCAGCTGGACCATTTGGTCGATATCGAGCATATAGCCGCCGCCCTGGATATCGTGCGTCACATAAGCGCACTTGGGCAGGTACGCCAGCACTTCCGGGGAGGCGAAGGCATAGATCAGGCAGGAATCCGGGAAGAACGCGGCGATGTGCCGGTATACCATGCGCCCCGAACGGACGGGTCCTACTTTGGCGGGCGGAGGCTCGCTTGTGGAGGCAGGCACGGCAACGGCGATCAGGCCCGCGTCCACCGCAAGGAGGGAAGACTCCAGGCTGAACGCGACCGTGCGACCCGTCGCCTGGTCTGCGTCGCTATCTGTTTCCTCATCCCCGGCATCTCGCCGGACGAACTCCATTCCCGGAGGTCGCAGAAATTCAACGAAGTAATTCCCAGCCTCCACGTTGAACCCGTAGTAGCCGTTGCTGTCGGTTGTGGTCTGTTGCAGCAACGTGCCGCCTGTATCATAGAGATTAACGCAAACCCCCCCAATTCCGTTCTCCCAGGCATCCTGGATGTCGTTGGCATTGCTCTCCAGCCAGACGCGGTTTCCGATGATCAAGCCTGTCTGTGTGAAGATCTCTCGCCGCACATCGCAATTCCCAACGATGGGCACTTCCGGCGCAGGGAATTGGCCATAAAAGGTGGTGAGGAAACGTGTGGCGCCCTCGGTAATGTAGATCTCGAAGACATAGGACGCAAAGGACATGCCGGCCTGCGGCCGCGCATCCACCGGGAAGTGCGAAATGGAAAGCAAAACTGCCGGGAGCTGCAGCAGAGATGGATCTGCCACTGGCAGCCCCGTTAGCGGATTGATGACAGGAGGCAGGGGCGTTGCAGCAGCGGTTTGGGGCGCTGCTGCTTCAGGTGTGCCCTGGGCTGTAGCCGGCTCGGAGACGACCGGAGTTTGAGGACGTGAGGGGTTCGCCGATGGTCGTGTTGTCAGGCTACAACTGGAGAGGAGAAGAGCGATGAGGCTCATTCGAGCCCAAAGGGAAAGCGATGACATGCTCAAGTTGGTCCCAGCCGAACGCGCGGCTGGAAATGGCTATGTCTCCAGGAACGCATTCCTTACGCGCTCATACGTTCTTTCAAGCGCCTCAGGCAGAACGCGCGTGTTTCCCACGGTCGACATGAAGTTGGTGTCGCCTGCCCAGCGCGGCACAATATGGATGTGAACATGGTGCTTCACCCCCGCCCCGGCAGCCTCGCCGATATTGGCGCCCATATTGAACGCCTCCGGGTGGTAGATCTTGCGCAGCACCGTCATACAGCGTGAGCTTAATTCCATCATCTCCGCGCGGGTCTGTGCGTCGAGCTCCTCAAGGTTGGGTTTGTGGTCAAAGGGAACAACCATGAGATGGCCGCTGGTATAGGGATAGCGATTCAGGATGACATAGGCGTGCTCGCCGCGATACGCCACCAGATTCTGCGCGCCATCCTCGTGTTCTTGCGCCAGGCAAAACACGCACCCGTCAACTTTCGTACTGTTTTCGATATATTCCATACGCCACGGGGACCAGATGTGATTCATAGGATGGGTGAATTGTAGCAGAGAATTGGCATGTTCCCCTTTTCGGGTTCTGCCTCCCCACCTGCACCGTATGTCCTTCCTAATTCATCGTTTTTCGATTATCCTCGCGCAGATGCAACCCAATCTCTTTTCTGCGCTCGGCGCGCAACAGTGGACAGTCTCCAAGCTGACGTTCTACATCCGCAGGCTCCTGGAAGAGAACGAGGTTCTCCAGGATGTGTGGGTGCAGGGAGAGATCTCGAACTTGTCACGACCCGCCTCGGGCCATGTCTATTTCACACTGAAGGACGCCTCGGCGGCGCTGAAGTGTGTGATGTGGAAGACCAGCGCGGCGCGCCTGCGACTGGGACTACAGGACGGCATGGCAGTAGAAGTCCATGGGCGGATCGGCGTCTACGAAGTGAGCGGGCAGTACCAGCTTTACGCAGACCAGATCCGGCCGGTGGGCGAGGGCGCCCTGTACCAGGAATTCATGCGCCTCAAAGCCATGCTCGAAGCCGAGGGGCTCTTCGCCGGAGAACGCAAGCGACCCATTCCCATGTTGCCGCACAGGATCGGGATTGTCACGTCTGCCACAGGAGCGGCGCTCCGAGATATGTTGAATACGCTGCGCCGGCGCCTGCCGCTCGTGGAAGTGATCCTGGCTCCCTCGCCTGTCCAGGGCAGTGAGGCGCCTCTCGCACTCGTGAAAGCTCTCGATTCTCTAGCCCTCCAGTCCCTCGATGTGATCCTCCTCGCAAGGGGCGGCGGCTCGATCGAGGATCTCTGGGCGTTCAATGACGAGCGCCTCGTGCGCGCGGTTGCCATGTCACCGGTTCCGGTTATCTGTGGCGTGGGCCACGAGACAGATTTCACCCTCTGCGACTTCGCCGCGGACCTGCGGGCGCCGACCCCCACTGCCGCGGCTGAGCTTGCCACGCAAGTGACCATCCTCGATCTGCGCGGCGCCCTCCAGAGCCACCGAACACGCCTCCTGACCGCGATCCTGAACATCCTTGCCGAGCAGAAGAACGATCTGTCCGCGCTGGTAGCGCAGCTCCGCTATGTGTCCCCGGAACGGCGGATCCAGTCGGAGCGCCAGCGCGTGGACGAGCTGACCCGGCGAGCGCATATATCCCTGGTCCATCACATCCAGCTGGAAGCCGCGCATATCAAGGGGATGCAGCGCCGGTTGGAGGCGCTGGATCCCATGGCGGTGCTGCGGCGCGGATACGCAGTTGTCACGCGTTCAGAGGATGGCACGGTCGTCTCCCGCGTTGCGCAGGCGAGCAAAGAGATGAAAGTCCGAGTACGTGACGGAGAATTTGAAGTGAAGAGAAACGATAGTAGATAATCGATGTTCGAGCATTGGGTATTGAATATCTAACATCGAATATCGTCACTCGTAAATCATGGGAGTCTTTATGCCAAAATCATCGTCCAAAAAAACGGAAAAAGCGATTGAGGAATTAACGTATGAAGAGGCTCTCGCCGAGCTGGAGGAGATCGTCTCGGCATTGGAGGGCGAGCAAAGCCAGCTGGAGGACTCGATTCGGCTGTTTGAACGGGGGCAAGCCCTTACGGCGCGTTGCAGCGCCCTCCTCGAAGCGGCAGAGCTGAAAGTGAAGCAGGTTGCCGGCGACGAAATCATCCCGTTCGAGGAAATATCCGAATGAATTTTCTGGCTTTATTTCAAAATAAGGCTCTCATCGCGGGAATCACGGCCTGGGCGCTGGCACAGGTGATCAAGGTTCCCCTGTTCTATTTTCAGACTGGCAAGTGGAACTGGGCATTACTTTTTACTACCGGTGGTATGCCGAGCTCACACTCCGCCTTGATGACTTCGACGACGCTTGCCATTGGCTTATATTATGGGCTCGACCACCCGACGTTTGCATTGGGGGTGGCGTTGACGATGATCGTCACCTACGATGCCGCCGGGGTTCGCCAGCAGGCAGGTATCCATGCGCAGCGGATCAACGTGATCTTTGGTGAGCTCATGCGCGGGCATCCGATCAATGAGATGGATTTGCGTGAAGTCCTCGGTCACACGCCGTTGGAAGTTGTCGGGGGAATTCTATTGGGATTGGTCGTAGCAACCAGCCAGTGGCTTCTCTGGAAGTAGTCGCGCCCTATCAGGAGCCAGCGGGCAGCAACCTGCGCAGGATGGCATTGATAATCCCCCGGATCTCCGGAACGCGTAGCAACAGCACGGCGACACCATAAATCACAGCTCCCAGGATCACGCCGCCCACGGTGACCACCCAGCTCGGTAGTCCCCCCGCGGTCTGGATCCACAGCCACAGGCCGAAGCCCATGCCCACGGAGGCGAAGAGGCAGGCAGCAAACCCACGTGCAATGTAGTTCCCCTCGATTCCCTTCAGCCTTTGTCGCATAAAGAGGAACAATGCTACTGCCTCGAGCGCTGTTGCCAGTGAGTTTGCCAGGGCGAGACCACCGTGTGGCATCCAGCCAGCCTGGCTGAACAGGCGCGCAAAGGCAAAGCTCAAGATGACATTCAGGGTCATGGCGATCGTGCCGATGATGACGGGGGTCCTGGTGTCATGTTGCGCGTAGAAGGCGCGTGTCAACACTTCCATCACGGAGTGACCAACCAGCCCGGCGGCATACCAGAGCAATGCCCAGGCGGCGAGCTGAACATCCTGCTCGTCGAAGGCGCCCCGCTGGTACAGAAAGGAGATCAATGGCTCCCGTAGCATGATCAACCCGACCGTGGCCGGCAATGCCAGCAAGAGCACGCCACGCAGGGAAGCGGCGATGGAGGAGCGCATCTCGTCGACCTTTCCAAGCGCGTGCTGCGCCGAGAAGGTGGGCATGGCAGCAATCGCTACGGACTGGGCAATCGCCGCCTGCG
>DAITPI010000022.1:13329-17353 GCA_036833655.1 Anaerolineales bacterium
CGCCATGATCATCAGGGAGAAGGCAAACCCGAGGCTCGCCACGCTGCCTTCCCGCATCTCCGAAGCCAGCCTGGTGTTCACCCAGAAATTCAGCTGCACGACCGCCACGCCGAGCAACCGCGGACCCATCAGCAAGATCACTTTGCGCACGTCCGGATTCCCCAGACCGAGGGTCAGGCTGTAGCTTCCATGCTGCTTCATCAGGGTGGGGATCTGGACCAGCAGGTAGGCGATGGCGCCAATCACAACTCCCCAGGCGAGACCATAGATACCTATGGAAGGCCCCAGCACAACCGCGCCGAAGATGATCCCGAGTTGATACAGGGCTGGGGTCAGGGACGGTACAAAAAAGACCTGGTGCGCGTTGAGAACGCCCACGATCAGTCCGCCCAGGCCGAACAGCACGGCAGAGATCAACTGAATGCGGAGCAGGGAAACGGTCAGCGCGAAGAGTCCCGGGTCCTCCGCAAAACCGGGCGCCAGCGCGTAACGGACCACCTGCGGGGCAAAGACCGCCAGCAAGACGGCAAGCAGGCTCAGGGTCAGCGTGACGGCATTCGCGAGAGCCGAGGCAAGCTTCCAGGCGGACTCCTTCTCGTTGCGCGTCAGGAAGCCGGTGAACATCGGGATGAAGGCAGACCCAAGAGCGCCGCCCGCGACCAGCAGGAACAGCGTCTCGGAGACGCGGTTCGCCGCGGTGAACGCGTCGAGCTCGGGTGAAGCGCCGAATGTGGCAGCCACGAGGATGCTGCGGGCGAGGCTGGCAAGCTGTCCAAATAAGAGCGCGAGCATGACTGTCCCCGCGGCGCGCGCGATCTGGCGGTTTGCGTTAGTGTCAGGTGTTGTCACGTTTGCGAGGATTATAATGCACCGCACTGCTCCACTTGTGCACACAATTGGTCTGCTGTGTACAGGACCAGATTCTTATCCAAGGACGAAATATGAAGTCACATCGTGCATTTTCCATTCTTGTAGCTCTCTGCATCCTCCTTGCCGCCTGTGGCAATAGCCCGTCCATTCCCGTTACAGAGACCCGTATCCCCGAGACATCGCCCGGCACGAGCGTGACACCGATTGATCTGCAGGCTGGTTACGGCGTGCGCGGACCGTGGTATGAGCTGTATTTTACGGATCCGGCAAGTCCTCTCTCTCCCCAGGGCACCGGCGGTGTGGATGGCCCGCTTGTGGACGCGATCGATGCGGCGCGTTTGAGCATCGATGTCGCTGCCTATAGTCTGAGCCTGAATAGCGTGCGCTACGCTCTGATCCATGCCCATGAGCGCGGCGCCACCGTGCGTGTTGTCATGGAATCGAGCAACATGGACCGCTCCGATCCGCAGCGACTGATCGAGGCGGGCATACCGGTGATCGGCGACAACAGCGACGGCTTGATGCATGACAAATTCATGGTGATCGACAAATCCGAAGTCTGGATGGGCTCGATGAATTTCACCGATGGAGGCGCTTACGACGACAACAACAACCTGATGCGCATCCGTTCGACCGAGGTCGCGGAGGATTACACCAAGGAATTCGAGGAGATGTTCGACGACGGGAAATTCGGCGAACAGATCGAGCCCGCGACGCCCAATCCCACCGTCACGATTGATGGTACCCGCCTCGACGTCTTGTTCTCGCCCGACGATGGTGTGCTCGCCGCGCTGGTCCCTGTGCTGGAGAGCGCCCAGGACAGCATTTACTTCCTGGCGTACTCCTTTACCGCCAACCAGCTCGGCGATATCCTGCGCCAGAAGGCGGAGGCGGGCCTCACGGTGGAAGGCGTGATGGACGAAGAACAGGTGCGCTCGAACGAGGGGACGGAGTTCGATCCCTTTCGCCAGGCGAGGCTGGATGTGCGCCTGGATGGCATCGAAGGCTTGATGCATCACAAGGTTTTCATTGTGGACGAACAGATCGTGGCCTTCGGGTCGTATAATTTCTCGCGCAGCGCCGAAGAGCGCAACGACGAAAATCTGATCATCGTCTACAACCCCGAGATCGCCCGACAATTCCTGCGGGAGTTCCAGCGCGTGCAGGAACAGGCGCAGCGTAATGACTGATTCCTTGCGGCTGCTGGCGATCTTTGCTCACCCGGATGATGAATCGATGGGCATGGGGGGGACGCTCGCAAAGTACGCTGCCGAGGGGGTGGAGACGTACCTGGTCTGTGCAACGCGCGGCGAGCGCGGCTGGTTCGGTCCCGAGGCGGAGAGTCCCGGTCCGCGACGCCTGGGGGAGATACGCCAGCTAGAGCTGGAGAATGCCGTCGTCGAGCTGGGGATGCGAGGATTGTATTTCCTGGATTACACCGACGGGGAGGTAGACCGGGCAGATCACAGGGAAGCCACTGGCAAAATCGTGACGCATATCCGGCGCATCCTGCCGCAGGTGGTGGTCACCTTTCCACCCGATGGGAATTACGGGCATCCTGATCATATCGCTGTTGGACAGCTCACGAACGCAGCCCTCGTCTGCGCTGCGGATCCGACCTATCCGGATGCCGGAAATTTCGCCCCGCACCGCGTTTCCAAGCTTTATTACATGGTGGACTCAGAGCAGTTCATCAATCTCGTCGCCTCATTCGTCGGTGATATGACGTTCCAGGTCGGTGACCAGGTGCGCGGCGAGGTGGCCTGGAAGGACTGGATGATCACGACGCACATCGAAATGGCAGAACATTGTCACGCGGCGTGGCGGGCGATCCGTTGTCACCAGAGTCAATTGCCAAGCCTGGGCTCCCTGGCAGAGATGCATGAAGAGGCAGGTGTAGCCGTCCTTGCCATGCAAGGGACGTTTTATCGGGCGTACAGCCTGGTGAATGGGGGAAGAGCGAAGGAAACAGATCTGTTCGCAGGAATTAAGTAGTACGCCCTTCATGTTGTACGACCACGTCCAAACGACACCCTGGTGTCGCCATACTCGGACTTAAAAAGCCTCGTGAAAGATTTTGATCACCTTCGCAAGGCTTTCTTCTCGTCATCTGTGACGGGTTCTTATTACTTTTACTCTGCTGCTGCGATGCTCTCCTGAATGCGCTTATCGAACAGCTTTGCCAGTTCCCGGAGTGAGATACTTTCCTGCTGACCTGCCATGGTCATGGACAGGATCATGCCCCCGACAACCCCCTGCGAAATAAGCCGATTTTCACGCGCATGGGCAGGTCTTCTACACCTGTGAGCATTGTCATGGCAATCTGTCCTTCGCCGATGCCGTCCAGCACATTGGGGAGTTCTTCCTGGTACACAGTGTCGCCATTCATAGAACGGACGATTTCTCTCAGGGCCTGTTCGGGCTGGGTGAGGGCGAGATCAAAGCCTGCCCGGTCCATCTCTTTCGTCAGAAGAAAGTTCATCCCCATGACCATCTGGAACTCCCTCCCATTGACGTACGCAAATACAGTCTCAGGCTGAAGCTCCTTACCAGATACCGGGAAGCCCGCCTCGAATTCCTCGCCCGGTATTTCCTCGAACCCCTTTGGCAGGTCATAGACCGGGATCCTTGCTGTGGATAGATCCGGTATCGCCGTGGGCGCGGCGGTGGGTGCACTGGTTGCGGCTTCTGTCGCGGCTGCCTGGGATGAGGCTCCGCAACCCAGCGTGACCAGGACCAGCAACGCAAATGCGATCCTGGGCGCGAACGATGTTCGATTGTTCCTTGTGTTCTCCATTCTGCCTGTGTGATATAGTTAGGGGCAATGTGGCCTGTATTTCCCCGGCTTGAATTATAAGGTGGGGTTGTCCGAAGAAGAGCCACTTTGCGAAGATGTAAGTGTTGTATAGGCAATCTGTAAGGTTTTAGCTGTATCGAGGCAATATGGCGGACAGATTAAAGTTGCTGGCTGTTTTCCCGCATCCCGATGATGAAACCCTTGGAATGGGATCCACCCTGGCGCGTTATGCCGCGGAAGGCGTGGAGACGTACCTCGTCTGCGCGACGCGCGGGGAGCGCGGCTGGTTCGACTCCGAAGGACCGGATCCGGGCCTGGCTGAAGTGGGACGCATCCGTGAAGCTGAGCTACGCTGCG
>DAITPI010000022.1:17363-20832 GCA_036833655.1 Anaerolineales bacterium
TTCGGAGAGGCTGGGACTTCGCGAAGTGAGCTTCCTCGATTACATCGATGGAGAGGTGGATCAGGCGAAGCCGGAAGAGATCATTGGGAAGCTCGTAACTCACATTCGACGCATCCAACCCCAGGTGGTTGTTACGTTTGCTCCGGATGGCGCCTACGGGCACCCCGACCATATCGCCGTCTCTCAGTTTACGCAGGGCGCTATCGTCTGCGCCGCCGACCGCAATTTTGTGGATGCCCGTGTGCAGGATCCTCACCGCGTTCTGAAGTTCTATTACATGGTGGATTCGCTGGACATTGTGCTGGCTGCCAATGAAGCCTTCGGTGGCATCAGCATGGAGGTCGATGGCGTGACCCGCCATCACGTGGGCTGGGAGGACTGGCAGATCACCACGTCGCTGGATAACAACCAGGTTCTCGAGCAGGTGCGGGAGGCGATGCTTTGCCACAAATCGCAAATCCCCGGCTACCATCCCATTGACCAATGGCCGTTGGATAAACTCTCCCGAATCTTTGGGAGCGGTCATTTCTATCGCGTCTTCAGCCTCGTGAATGGCGGCCGGAAAAAAGAAACTGATCTATTTGAAGGCTTGCGATGACCGGAAGAATTTGTTCGACGATGGATCCTTGTGAAGACTTCTTGCTTTAGCCATTTTTGTGCTTGTTGCCTGCAAGTCTGCCAGAACGACTCCCAGAAGTCCCGACATAGCAAATGTTCAAACCGGGATTCAACGTGTCGTGCTGATCCCCACCGGCGAGAGCTATACCGCCGAAACAGGCTGGTTCATCGGTTTTCCCCCTGGCGGTATGCTACTGCCTCTGCTGTTTGATTCGGATGACGCGCTGTACGTTGGCGACTACCTGAACGATTCGATCTATCGCATTCGTTAAGGGATACCGCAGTAAGATAGCGCAACGCGCCTCATGCCGGTGGCTTCGCCAGGCGCTCGACTTCCAGCTCTGCACCCAGCCGGGCAAAGATGGCGCGCGCTTCCTGCCATTTCTTATCGCCTTCTTCCCGGTTGCCCATCCTGAAATCATTTCTTGCCCACTCACGAAGTGTGCGGGCGCGCTCACCATCCATGTCTGTCTCAGAGAAGATTCGCTCGCTTTTGCGGAAGCAGGCCTCTGCATCGTATTCCTCGGCCTGCTCGCCGCCTCGGTCCCTCAATCTGATGGGGTTGCCTGTTGTCATCGCTACCATACCGAGGGCTCGCCATGCCATTCCGAGATATTCGGGCGCATTGTCTTCCATTCCGAGGAAAAGCGCCTGTTCTGCGGAGTACAAAGCCTGTTGGACATCCCCAAGACCCAGAGAGGCTTCCGAATGATAGACATACGTCTGGGGCATGATCCATGAACCGGTAATGCCCGCCATTTTGAAAGCTTCGCGCAGATCGGCGTCAGCGGCCTCGTAATTGTGGAGTGCCGCCTGCATGCCTCCCCGATTGGTAAGGAAGACAATTGCCCCATCACGGTATCCGACCTCGCGAGCGATCCGCAGCGCGGTATCGTAACGCTGGAAGGCGTCCTCGTAATCCCCGCGTGCATCTGCAATCACTCCCAGGTTGCTCAATGCGTCCATCACTTGCTGACGGTTGCCGAGCTCCTGGAAAAGCGACAAGGCTTCTTCCAGATATCGTTCTGTGCGGTCGTACTGTCCCATTAAGTAGTGCGCTGCGCCGAGTAGATTCAGGGTGCGGGCTCTTTCATTCATGTCGTTCAATTCACGGGTAATTTCGAGAGCCTGTTCGCCCAGGGTCAGGACCGCCTGCGCTTCGCCCAGGCGGAACCTGGCAGAGCCCTGGCTCCACAGTGCCCTTGCCAGCTCCAGGCGTGCGTTTGCCTGGCGGGCCAATTCCTCGGCGCGCACGGCATAGCTAAGTGCAGCGCGATTATCGCCCTGGTAACCGAAGGACGTAGAAAGGCCGCGGAGTGCACGTGACTGCGCCACAATGTCTTCGCTCTCCTCGGCAAGCGCAAGCATGGCCCGATAGTTATCGATTGCATCGTTATAGCGCGCCTGCCAGTTCAATACGTCGCTCAGTCGCAGGTGGATCTCCAGTCGTTTCGCAATGTGGTCAGGATCCTGGACACGATCGAGAAAGGCAAGAGCTTTCTGATAGTAGTCTATCGCCATCTCTGGTGCGTAGGTATTCTGTGCCTGTTTTCCGGCGCGAGCATACCACTCGGCGGCTTGCAGGAAATCGGCTGCACATTCGTAATGCTCGCCGATGCGGCCTGCATTCTCATCTACCCGCTCGCCACTTAACCGGATTAATCCCTCTGCCACCTGAAAGTGATACACGCGCCTGAGCCGCAACAAAACACTTTCATAGGTTACATCGTGCAGGATCATGCTCTTGAAGATGTATTCCGATACCGTCGAGTAGGCGGCATCCTCATATTGATAGATCAGTTCTTTGATCCGCAATGTTTTTAATTGATCGTTGATTGTGACCGCGGAATTGGAAAAATGCGGATCCGGGCTTTGCATGTTCTCGATCACATTGGTCCAGAAGACGCGTCCGACGATCGAGGCTTTCTGCAGGGTTTCGCGAGCAACGGTCGGCAGGCTGTCAAGCCGTGCCTGCAACAGGCTTGTGAGCGTCGCCGGGACTTTTAGATCGGCGAGCCGATCCATTTTCACGGTCCACCGGGGCTCTCCCCGGATAATGACCTCCCCCTCGATCAGGATCTTGACCAGCTCTTCGATGTAATAAGGACTGCCTTCCGCCTTCCGCACAACCAGATCGGTCAGCGTCGAAGGAACGGAAGGCACCTTCTGCAAGATCTCCGCGACCAGCTCCCGAGAATTTTCTTCGGACAACGGCGATACGTCCAACCGCAACGATTGGATCGGTCCGCTTCCCCAGCTGGGGCGTTGTTCCAGAAGATTCGATCTCGTGAGCCCGACGATCAGGAGTGGCAGATCAGGCTTTGCATGCATGAGGTGATCGAGAAGATCCAGCGAACCAGCGTCGCTCCAGTGGATGTCTTCGAGGAAGATCAACACGGTCTGGTCGCGCGTGGCTTCCGCGAAAAACTGTGCGGTGAAGTGAAACGCCCGGTCACGGATCTGCCTTGCATCGCCAAGGATACCTTGCAGGTATGGACTCGTCGAAAAATCGAACCCGATCAGGTGGCCGATGAAGTGTGTATATTCGAGGGCTTCCTCAGGATTCTGAACATGTTTTGCAAGACCGAGATTCAGTTTGTCGCGCGCCAGGGTCGCGGAGTCGCTATCCTGGATATCAAAAGCGTTTGACAGAATGTCGCGGATCAGCGAGTAGGGGAGCTGCGTCATTTCGAGCGTGGCGCGCCCTTTGAAGATATAGATCGGGCGCTCCTGGGTATCGACCCACCTTCCGAATTCATAGAGCAGGCGCGATTTGCCGAGGCCCGCCTCGGCAACGATGTTGATCAGATGCGTCCGGCGCTCGCCCGCCACCGCTTCGAAGACCGCCTTC
>DAITPI010000023.1:0-20790 GCA_036833655.1 Anaerolineales bacterium
CGTACGCACGCTCTCACCCCTAAATCTGGGTATCTGTCACGGAAAATCCTGGAGAAGCCAATTCTTGTTGGGAGAATTTTCTTGCTAACCTGTGGTCTCGATACACCCCGCTACGATCGCGCGGGGCTACTCGACCACCAAAGATGCATGTGCTTTGATCGCCAGCCCTGCAACCACGCTTGTAAAGGCGTTCGACTCTTTCACCTTTTCTGCGCCGAAGATCCGAGCCAGCATTCCCGTGAACAACGGAATATTTGAGGATCCACCCGTTTTCACCACGGCATCGATCGAGCCAGGCTCCAGGCCGGATCGGGCGATGGTGTCCAGCAAGACCTGCTCCACGTCGATCAGATAGTGATAGATGTCTTTTTCGAACTGGTGGCGGGTGTACAGCTCCCAGAGGGCGATATCCTTGTCTTCCAAAGTAATGATCGTCGCGCCGTCGCGGGATAGGGCGATCTTGCCCGCCTCAACGCGGTTGTAGAACGTGAATGCCAGGTCATTGTAGATCAAGCCCTCCAGCGCCTTGACCTGGACCGGAGCAGTGCCCCCCTGGATCGCTTTATCCAGAATGTTCTTGTTGATCGGCGTGCCCAGCTCGGGGAGCGCCATCCAGTCGGGGACCGCCTGGATCATCTCCAGGATCTCAGGGTGGTGGCGGACCTGTCCCAGACCAAAGTGGGACAGCATGCGCTTCTCGATGATGGCGCGGTCGAAGTCGCTGCCGGCAATGTCCACGCCGCCGCTGGCAAAGACCTGCCGTCTGTGCGGGTCGCCAAGCCGCATTACGGCAATATCGAGCGTGCCGCCGCCGAAGTCGAAGATGACTACGTTCTGTGGCTTGCTGATGGACTGCTCGTAATCCAGCGCCGCGGCGATCGGCTCCAGCTCGAAGTCCACCTGCTGGAAGCCGGTTTCGTAGGCAGCCTGGCGCAGCGTTTCCTGGGCTTTGCGATCCTGTTCCGGGGACTCTGAAAATTTCACAGGCCTGCCCAGTGTTACCGCCTGGATAGTCTCGCCAAGAACCTCTTCGGCGCGGCCCTTCAGCAGGCTCAGATAGGTCTTGGCCAGGTCACTGACGGTGTAATAGCGCTCGAATATCTGTGTGCCCGTGTAGCCTTCTTTGCGCAGGGCAGTCTTGAGATATTGCAGCAGACGGCCCGGCTTGAGCTCATCCACATACACATAAATGTCGCGCACATAATGCATATCCGAGCCATAGACGTCGATCTCGCCGGCCCATTGTTTCACGAAGCGGCGCTGGCGATTGACGTTGTCGCGATAGTAATGTTCCACCGCTTCCTGTCCGATCGAGGTCCGGTAGTCGCGCGTAATATACAGCACGGTTTTGATCACTTCGGGCAAGACATTTTTCGGATCGACCGGCAACAGGTGCACCTGCCGGCCGTCGTAGACTGCCACGCCCGAATTGGATGTGCCAAAGTCAATGCCCACCTTCACGCTCATGCGGAGACTCGCTTTGGGCTGTCGGCCGGGATCACACCAATAGACACGGCTACGCCAGTCAGGCTTCCGGCTTCGATAGAACCGGCACCCATGAGGGCTGCCGCAGAGTGAATGCTTAGCTTGCCCGCCGCGTCCAGCACGGCGATCCGGTCCTGCTCCCCGACGGATGCCGCGCCGATGAAACGGACTCCCTGCTCGAGCCGCGCCGGAGAGATCAGCGCCTGTCCTTTTGCAAGGGGGGATTTTGAGAGCTCGAGGCTGTCGCCGTCCCGCTGGAGCACTTTGCCTGTTTGCGTCACAAAGAGCATGGACTGTTCCGGACGCGGCACAAACGAGCCGATCACGTAATCCGAAGCGGTCAGCTTGATGCGGTCTTCGGCGCTGTAGGGCAGGTCATCTACACTCAATCCCAGGAGCTTGCCTTCGAGCGTGGCAAACGCAAACAGGTCCGTCTTCTGGCTCAGTGCCAGATCGAACGGCTGGTCCAGTTTTTGAAGTGCTCCTTTTCCAAGATAATGATTGCCCAGGATGGACTGCGCCATGGATGTCATGGTCTTCTTCACGCAGCCCCGCCGGCTCACCTGGAGAAAAAAATCCGAGAGCGGCAGAGGCGAGAGCGGCATGATCCCCGCCAGGAACTCACCGGCGCGCGGCTCATCCGGGATGGCAGCCGTGTCCCATGTCCAGTCAGGCTCCATACAGGGGATGTCTCTGGCTGCGTATGTGCTGACCCGTCCCGATGTGAAAAGAAGCATGACCTCTTCATTGGAAGAGACCGCCAATAGACGCGGCTGTTCGCTGCTGGTGAGCGTCTCGTCCGCGATTCTGCCCACTACCTGCGCCTCCGCCTCGATCTCGATCCGCAAGACCCGCCCGTAGTTGTTGTAGACCACCAGGCTGGGTGTTGATGCTTCTGCCGGGCTGGGGGGGAGTTCCGCCGTGAGCACTTCCTCCGCGCCGAAGCGGCGCTTGAGGAGATCCAGCTGGTACTCGAGGTGGGCAATGCGCTTCCGGTACTCATCGACGCGTGTGCCGTTCTGGAGGGCAATGTTTTCTGCCAGGAGTTCTTCGTTGCGTTCGGTCAGCTCGCGCAGGCGCCGGGCGATCAGCCGCACTATGGTCACCGCAGACTCGGGGCGAGTCTCTGCCTCTTTCATCCATTCATCGATTTTGTGGGAAAAGGACATGGTCGAGCTCCTCGAACCGGAAATTATACATGATGGAGCCTGGACGCTCCAGTTGCGCCCGGGAATCGTTCGTATTGAAGCTGTTTTTCGCACAGGAGTAGACAAGTAGGGAATCCTTTACTCTCGCCCTGGGAACTCCCTGATTGACCATACATCTCGTTGTTCACATAATTAGGAACAGCTTACCTGCTTTTAAGAATGCAGGACGATGTAGCAATATATTCTTCTGGGCTTCGTCGGCAACGGACGCTTTCATACAAGAAGCCGATTTTGCCAGAGCCATTTAGTAACCCTCTCCAACAGGAGATGGTTGAAAGGACAAGAACATGGATTTTAATGGATGGGGCGCCGCCCTTACAACATCTCTTGCAACAGCACTGAGTCTGTTCCTGGGAGCCATCCCGCGCATCATTGGTTTCCTCGTTATTCTGGTGATCGGCTGGCTGATCTCCGGAGCTCTTGCCGCGGGTGTTGCGGCTCTCTTGCGAGCCGTGAAGTTCAACGTGCTGGCACAACGCTCGGGAATTCAGGGTTTTATCCACAATATGGGCTTGCGGACGGATCCTTCCGGTTTGCTCGCCGATATCGTGAAATGGTTCGTACGCCTGATCGTGCTGGTTGTTGCCTTTGACGCGCTTGGCCTGCCGGCGGTTTCTGCGGTCCTCCAGCAGTTCCTGCTCTGGATCCCGAACCTGGTGGTCGCCGTCGTCATCCTCGTGATCGCCGGTCTGGCTGCCAATGCACTGGGTGACCTGGTGCGTGGCTCTACGGCGCAGGCCGGGTTTGACAATCCCGACCTGATCGCGACGATCACGCGGATCGCCGTATGGGCGTTCGGTATCGTCGTTGCTGTCAACCAGATTGGCGTTGCGCAAGCGCTGGTGAATACTCTGTTCATGGGCTTCGTCGGCGCACTTGCCCTGGCGGCCGGTCTGGCATTCGGCCTGGGCGGACGCGATACCGCCGGACGGATTGTCGAGAACTGGTATAACCGTGGCCGAGCCAACATGCCCAAGATGGAGCGCGCTGCTGAGAATTTGGAGCGCAAAGCACACCGCAACCTGCCTTCCACCAGCGGTGCGGATGACTAGGCTGCAAACCAAAATTCTATAAAACGATTGGAGCTGTTACCGGCCGGCTGTCTTGTGAAGAAGCCAGCCGGTTTTCTTTAATCTGACTCTTGACGCATCTGCTACACTGGCATAGAATTGCGCCCAATATGCTTAAGTCTGCCCGCTGGTTTGCGTTTTACTTTTATTACGGTTTCCGGAACCCGGTTGCCGTTGGTGGCGCTTAAGGATAGATAACCCTATCTCTGTAAAGAAAGAGCGAGACCACACGGTCTCGCTCTTTTATTTTCCTCTCCTCCCCCTCTCCCACCTTATCTCCTCTAAGGTGGGAGAGGGCAAGAGCGAGAGCACAGGAGCGATCAATGACTATTCGTGGCATTCGCGGAGCAACAACCGTTTCAGCCGATGAACCAGAGCTAGTTCTACACGCTACGCGCGAGCTACTGGAAGCCATCCTCGATGCCAACTTCCAGATGAAGCCGGAGGATGTGGCCAGCGCCATCTTTACTGTCACTGACGATCTCGCCTCTACGTTTCCTGCACAGGCTGCGCGGCAGATGGGCTGGGAGCTGGTGCCCATGCTCTGCGCGCGCGAGATCCCTGTGCCCGATAGCCTGCCGCGTGTCATCCGTGTGCTGGTCCACTGGAACACGGATCTGCCCCAATCAGAGATCAAGCACGTGTATCTGCGTGATGCCGTCAAGCTACGCCCCGACCTGGTCGCGGCGCAATAACAATTACAGAGTGCCGCATAATTTAGTTAACTTTTGCTTGAATTTTCAACCTACAAATCAAAACAAAAAGTAAAGTTATTTATGAGACAAGCGGTAGATCTGGTGGTTGAGTAACGCCAAGTGATCTTCGAGGCAAATATCGAAACCACCATGTACAAAAGTACTTCAGAACACAATTGGTTTCGATACGGCGGAAAAACGCCGCTTACGCAGCCAACATCCCGGAAGGAGACCCTATGTTGATCGTCATGAAAGCAAATTCCACCCCCCAGCAGATCGAGAATGTGATCCAGCAGATCAAAGAAGCCGGCCTCGCCGCCCACCTCTCGCAGGGCGTCGAAACAACCCTGATCGGCGCGATCGGGGAGACACACGACATCCCGACCGAGCGCTTCGAAGTCCTCGACGGCGTCGACATGGTCAAGCGCATTACCCAGCCGTTCAAGCTTGCCTCAAGGCAGTTCCATCCGGAGAATTCGATCTTCCCTATCGATGGATTCCAGGTTGGCGGGAATGACATTGTTGTCATTGCCGGTCCCTGCTCGGTGGAGTCGCGGTCGCAGATCATCGAAACGGCGCAGGCGGTGCGTGAAGCGGGGGCAAATGCTTTGCGCGGCGGCGTCTTCAAGCCACGCACGTCACCCTACTCCTTCCAGGGGCTCGGCGAAGAGGGACTCGAATACCTCGCCGAAGCGCGTGAACAAACGGGGATGCCCATCGTGGTCGAGATCATGTCCCAGACCCAGCTGGAGCTGATGGTGAAGTACGTGGATGTCCTCCAGGTGGGGGCGCGTAACATGCAGAACTTCAACCTCCTGCGCTCCATTGGCGAGACACGGAAAAGCGTCCTGCTCAAGCGCGGGCTTTCTGCCACGATCGAAGAGCTGCTCATGTCTGCCGAGTACATCCTGGCAGGCGGAAACAAGCAGGTCATGTTGTGCGAGCGCGGCATCCGTACCTTCGAGACCGCCACGCGGAATACAACCGATATCAATGCGATTCCCGTTCTCAAGAATCTCACTCACCTCCCGGTGATCCTCGATCCCTCGCATGCCACCGGCCATTCCGATTACGTCCCGGCGATCGCGCGAGCTGCTATCGCTGCGGGCGCAGATGGACTGATCATCGAAGTCCATCCCGATCCCAAGCATGCCGTATCGGATGGCAAGCAATCGCTCAAGCCGGAGGCGTTTGCCGAGATGGTCAAGCAGGTGCGAGCCATTGCCGAAGCCATGGGTCGCCGTATTGCGCCGATCAAAAAGCCCGTGGTCGCGGGATGGTAAACAATATGGAGGATGGCTTTCGGCTCCAAGAGGCAAACATCGCAATCGTTGGATTGGGACTAATGGGCGGTTCGCTTGCCCTGGCGCTCAAAGGGAAATGCGCCGGTCTCTACGGGATCGATTCCGATCGCGCGACGCTCGAGATTGCCCTCGCTCGAGGTATCGTCGACCGGGCTGATAGCGAACCGGCCAGGCTTCTGTCCCAAGCGGACCTGATCGTCCTGTCCACGCCCGTTCCCGCCATTCTGGACTGGATTCAAGAATTGCCGTCTCTCACAGAGAAGCCGTCGATCGTCTTGGACCTGGGTTCGACCAAGCAGGAGATCGTCCAGGCCATGACTTCTTTACCCAGGCGTTTCGATCCGCTCGGGGGTCACCCCATCTGTGGAAAGGAAAAGCTCGGCCTGGAGAATGCGGAGCCGGGTATATTTCAAGGCGCTGCTTTTGTGATCACCCCGCTGCAACGGACAACGATGCGCGCCCGGCAAGCCGCCGAACAGATGATTTCTGCCATCGGCTCGCAGCTCATCGAAATGAGCGCGGAGGAGCACGACCGGGCGTTGGCGTTTACCAGTCACCTTCCATTCCTCCTCGCTTCCGCGCTGGCTGTTTGCACCCCGTCGGAGTATTCGCCGTTCATTGGCTCCGGCTTCCGCTCCACGAGCCGCCTGGCAGGCACCTCATCGTCGATCATGATGGGCATCCTCCAATCGAATCGTGAGAACGTTCTGAAGGCATTATCCCTCGTTCAACAACAGCTGGCTGAAATTCAATCCGGGCTGGAGGCAGGAGACTTCTCCGCCCTCGAAGGCATCTTCGATCACTCCCGTTCCTCCTACCAATCTCTAATCTCCACTCTCTAATCTCCACTCTCTAATCTCTATTCTCTATTCTCTAATCTCCAATCTCGGCCCTCTACTCTCTGCATGCAAATCACACCCCTCACTCGACCCCTCAACGCCACCGTTCGCGTCCCCGGATCCAAGTCGCTGACCAACCGCGCCTTGCTGATCGCTGCTTTGGTACAGGGAACGACGCGTCTCACGAATGCACTGTTCTCCGATGACTCCTGTTATTTTGCGCGGGCGCTGCAGGCGCTGGGCTTTGACGTTCGGCTTGACGAGACACACCAGGAAATGACCGTCATGGGATTGGGCGGAAAGATCCCTGCAAATCACGCCGACCTCTTCATCGGGAATGCTGGGACTGCGGCGCGCTTTCTTTCTGCATTCCTCACGCTGGGCAGCGGGGAATATATCCTCGACGGCGACCCTCGGATGCAGGAACGTCCCATTGGCGATCTGGTGCAGGCTTTGGCGCAGCTTGGCGCGAAGCTGGAAACAAGAAACAGTTGTCCACCTGTAAAGATTATCGCTGGTGGTCTTCCCGGCGGTAAGGCCAAAATCGCAGGCAACATCTCTTCTCAGTTCCTTTCCGCCCTTTTGATGATTGCTCCTTATGCAATTTTCCCTGTTGAGATAGAAGTTACGACTGAGCTTAATTCAAAGCCCTATGTGGATATGACCATTGATATTATGCATGACTTTGGGGTAGAGGTTAAGCGAAGTGCTTACCATGAATTTTCCATTCCGCTTGCAACTTACCGGGTGCCAGGAACAAATCTCCGATCTCCAATCTCCAATTACCCCATTGAATCCGACGCCTCCGCTGCCTCCTACTTCTTCGCGGCGCCAGCCATCTGTGGCGGATTGGTGCGTGTAGAGAATATCTCGCGGAGTTCCCGGCAGGGAGATGTCGCGTTCCTGGAGATCCTTGAACAAATGGGCTGCACCGTCCAGGAGGGCGCTCATTGGATCGAAGTCACCGGCGCCGAGACTCTCGCGGGCGTGGATGTGGATCTGCGCGACATCCCCGATACTGCCCAGACCCTCGGGGCAGTTGCTCCCTTTGCCTCCTCTCCCACCCGGATCCGCGGCATTGCCTCGGCCCGCCTCAAGGAGACCGATCGCATCCACGCCACGTGTACAGAGCTGAAGCGGTTGGGCGTCCGTGTGGAGGAACACGAGGACGGCATGACCATTTATCCCTGCGACAGAATCCAGCCGGCCACCGTGCATACATACAACGATCACCGTATGGCAATGGCGTTCTCTCTTCTCGGTCTGCGAGCTGAAGGAATCGGCATAGAAAACCCGGCATGCGTATCCAAAACGTTCCCCAGATTCTTTGACGTCCTTGAGTCGCTACACTAACAACATGGGAACATCCAACCTTCAACCTTTGAAACTTGGCTTGGTCGGTTACCCGCTTGGACACAGCCTCTCGCCGCAGCTGCATGCAGCCGCCCTCCGCTCCCGTGGCATGGAAGGAGAGTATTCCCTGTTCGCCATCCAACCCGACGACGATGGATCATTGAAAGACCTGCTCTCCCGGGTCCGGTCTGGAGCGATCCAGGGGCTCAATGTCACGATTCCCCACAAACAAAATGTCATCCCGTATCTGGATGAATTGACGCACACCGCAGAAGCCGTAGGAGCAGTCAACACGATTTACATACGCAATGAGAAGCTAACAGGCGACAACACCGATGCCCCCGGTTTTATGTCCGATCTGAAAAGATTTCTCGATCCTCGAATATCGAATCTCGAATATAGAAAATCGGCCCTGGTGCTTGGCGCAGGTGGATCCGCGCGTGCCGTGGTTTACGGCCTGCTCGACGCTGGATGGCAGGTCACCATCGCCGCGCGTCGCACCGAACAGGCAACGCAACTGGCTCACTCTTTCACCAATCGCGAGCTACGAGTTACAAATTTCAACCTCTCGAATATCGATGTATCGAATATCTCTCTGATCGTAAACACTACTCCTCTGGGCATGACGCCCAACATCGACCAGTCACCCTGGCCCGCAGGCGTCCCCTTCCCGAAGAGCGCGGCGATTTACGATCTGGTCTACAATCCACGTGAGACGAAACTGGTACGGGCTGCCCGTGAGCAGGGCTTACCCGGCACCACCGGACTAGGCATGCTCATCGAACAGGCAGCTCTTTCCTTTGAGGCTTGGACAGCTAAACGCCCGGACCGGGAGATGATGCGCCTCTCCCTTAACCAATTACCAATCTCTGATCTCTGATCTCTACTCTCTGATCACTAATCACGAATTACCAGCCACGGAGCACCCCTCATGTTACGTTTCCTCACCGCCGGCGAATCCCACGGACCCTCTTTGACAGCCATCCTGGATGGCATGCCGGCTGGCTTGCCGATTACGCCGGAGATCATCGACAGGGAACTGGCGCGTCGTCAAAAGGGGTACGGCTCCGGCGGGCGCATGAAGATCGAAAGGGACACCGTTCAAATCCTGGGCGGCGTCATGGCAGGGCAGACCACCGGTGGGCCAATTGCTCTCCTGGTGCAGAACGACGACCACATCAAATGGAAGGGCAAAGCGATCGAGCCAATGACCGCGCCACGACCGGGTCACGCCGACCTGACCGGTGCGGTGAAATATGGCTACAGGGATCTGCGGCTTGCCCTGGAGCGCGCCTCCGCTAGGGAGACGACCATGCGCGTGGCTGTCGGCGCAGTCTGCAAACATTTCCTGGCCCAGTTCGGCATTCTCCTCGGTGGCTATGTTGCTTCCATAGGCAATGTCGCTGCAGAATTAGACGACATGCCTTATGAGGAACGATTCCGCCTTGCCGAAGAGTCGGATGTGCGCTGCCCGCTCGATTCGGCTGCAACTCGGATGCGCCTCGAGATCGAGAAGACCATCCATGGGCGGAATACGCTGGGTGGTGTGCTGGAGATCGTCGCCTTGAACCTGCCGGTCGGTCTGGGAAGCTTCGCGCAGTGGGATAAGCGTCTCGAAGCCAGGCTTGCCATGGCGGTGATGTCCGTCCAGGCGATCAAGGGCGTGGAGGTTGGCGATGCCTTTGCCAACGCGTGTTTGCCCGGGACGCAGGCTCATGATCCGATGGGCCTGGAAGGTTCAAGCATCCAACGTTTAACAAACCGAGCCGGTGGCACCGAAGGCGGGGTGAGCAACGGCCAGCCGGTCGTGATCCGCGCCGCGATGAAGCCCATTGCCACCACCCTCACCCCACAACAGACCGTTGACCTGGCAGCCGGCGAGGATGCTCCTACAAAGTATGAGCGCTCGGATTTTTGCCCTGTGCCGCGCGCCGTGCCCATCCTGGAGGCCATGGTTGCTTTCGTCCTGGCGGATGCCCTGATCGAGAAGCTCGGCGGCGACTCGCTGAATGAGATGAAGCCGCGCTTCGAGTCGTTGCGCAAAGCCAGATTGGAGGATCTCCAGATGGATAACACACCTCATGTTTACTGGAAATAATGTTGGTTGAAGAAAATGATCGACTTCACGTATTCCCATTTTCTTTTTGGAATAATTACTCTTGTGGTTACCCTGATTTATCTGAAGAAGCAAAATCGCAGTTTCTGGTATCTTCTCTTCTTTTCTGGGTTTTGGACATATCTTCTTTATGTCGTTAGTGTGATCGTCTTCCCTATTGTCCCATTGTCTTCGGACCAATCATTCCAACTAAATCTCAACCTCGTTCCTTTTTACTTTGGCACGTGTGACATGCCGAAGCTTTGTTTCAGGGATATCTTGGGAAATATTATTCTCACTATACCATTTGGCTTTGGAGTCAGCTTCATTTGGCGTCTCAAACCGAGAGATTTTCTCTGGCTATCCTTTCTGGTTGGCGTTATCTTTGAGATTATTCAACTTGTGATTTCCTTTGTGTTTCGATCTCCTTTTCGTACAGTGGATATCAATGATAGCATCCTGAATACCACGGGTATATTATTTGGATATGGCATCTTCCGAATATTTGCCTGGTTGTACCTATACATCACACAACGTTTTGAAGTTCATAACAAGTATATCTTCGCCTATATCTATGATATTGTTCGCCAGTCCTGATTACTGAATACTTCCATATATGTCTCATATCTTCCTCTATGGTCCCCCCGGCACAGGAAAGTCCACGATCGGAAAAGCTCTCGCGCAAAACCTAACCCTCCCGTTCGTAGACCTCGACCGCGTCGTCGAATCGAGCGCAGGCATATCCATTGCGCAGATCATGGCGGGACAGGGCGAGCCAGCGTTTCGTGATATGGAAACGACTGCGCTAAGAGAGACCGTAGGTCACGCTTTTAACTCGACCGAGCTGCAGGACAAGGTGATCGCCCTTGGCGGCGGCGCCTTGTTGCAGGAGGAGAACAGAGACCTTGCGGAAGCTCATGGCACTGTCATTCTGCTAACAGCCGGGCTGGAGACCTTACTCAGGCGCCTGAAACGTGATGCAGGCAGGCGACCCCTGCTCGCGGGAGATGTGCAGGGGAAGCTCACATCCCTGCTCAGCCAACGCAGGGATCATTATGCTTCTTTTGCCTGTCAATTAGATGTCGATGGGAGCAGCACATCGCAGATCGTCCGGCAGATCCAGGTCATGCTGGGACGATTTCATCTCCGAGCAATGGGGGAGTATGATGTTCTGGCAGAGAGCATCGACCGGCTCGGTGCTTTGCTTCGAGAACGAGAGCTACGTACTCCCATTCTGGTAACCGACCAAAACGTGGCAGCGTTCCATGCGGAACGCCTCCTGGCCGTTCTGCAGGAGGCAGATTTCCATCCAGCGTTGCTAACGATCCCGGCAGGCGAAGGGCATAAAACGCTCGATACTGTTCAGGGACTCTGGCACGGATTCCTTGAAAATGGGCTGGATCGCCGAAGCACAGTCATTGCGCTGGGTGGCGGGGTGATCGGCGATCTGGCGGGTTTTGCCGCCTCCACCTACATGCGCGGGATCCACTGGGTCTGCGTGCCGACGACACTGCTCGCCATGGTCGATGCCTCCCTGGGTGGCAAGACTGGCTTCGATCTTCCGGAAGGCAAGAACTTGATCGGCTCGTTTTATCCGCCACGACTTGTGCTCGCCGACCCCCAGCTGCTACAGACGTTGCCTGAGGCTGAGTTTATCTCTGGCATGGCAGAAGTAGTCAAGCACGGGATCATCTCTGACCCTCAGCTGTTCGAGCTGTGCGCGCAGGGACTGGATTGCGTGCGAGACAACCTCGAGCACATCGTCAGACGGGCGATGGGAGTAAAGATCCAGATCATCGAGGACGATCCTTATGAAAAGGGCTTCCGCGCTGCGCTGAATCTAGGGCACACGGTGGGGCACGCGGTGGAGCTCGTCAGCCAATTCCAGCTGCGCCACGGGGAGGCGGTGGCGATCGGCATGGTGGCAGAAGCAAGCCTGGCAGAGAAGCTGGCAATCGCTCCCAAAGGTTTATCAGATAGAATAAGTGACGTTTTGCTGAACCTGGGCTTACCCGTTCTAATTCCAGATGAGTTGCCACGCCAGGACATCCTGCGCGCCATGCGGGTCGATAAGAAGAAGAACGCCAGAGCGATTCGCTTTGCATTGCCCGCCGAAGTCGGCAGAGTGGAATTGGTAGAGATAAGCGATTTGGAGATGGTGCTCGATGATTCACGCTGAGCAGAGCAACCAAGGTTCCTGGAGGAGCGCGGTCAAAGTGTTGGACACTTGTCGCATTGCGCTTCGGCTCCGCTACCCTGCGGGTAGCGCTGTCGGGGCGGAGTAAGGAGGAAACATGAAAATCCTGATCCTGCACGGACCCAACCTGAATCTGCTCGGCACGCGCGAGCCGGAACTCTATGGTTCCATGACGCTGGGCGATATCAATGCCGCCTTACTGGAGCTAGGGAATGAGCTTGGAGCGGAGCTGAAGTGCTTCCAATCCAATCACGAAGGGGCATTGATCGATGAGCTACAGGAAGCTCGCACCTGGGCGAATGGGGTTGTCTTCAACCCGGGCGGATATACCCACACGTCGGTGGCATTGCGTGACGCCATTACAGCGATTGGCATTCCCGTGATCGAAGTCCATATCTCGAATGTGTACGCGCGGGAGGAGTTCAGGCACCATTCGATGATCTCTGCCGTCTGCAAAGGCAAAATCGTCGGGTTGGGCTGGAGGTCATACACGTTGGGGTTGCGGGCATTGATCGAGCTTTTGTCAGACAAGCGCTAGGATACAACGAGCGCCGGAGCGTACGGGAATCGTCAGGTAAGATTTGACTTTTCTCTGCGTCCGCGTTTTAATCGGAATGATTCCCCGACCCACCACGATTTTCTCATCATTGTCTAATCGCTGCATCCTGTAAATCACTGTAAGATTGTCCTGTTCCCCGGCTCTTCGTTGGCTGCATCTTAGCCGTGTAATTCGATATGAATGGATGTCTATGAGCGAACCATCTTTATCGGTTGGTGACAGATTACGGAACCGCTTCACGCGGTTCCGTGAGCGCGTGAGAAGGATGTTCCCGTTCTTCTCCGGCGTCCTGGCAGCGCTTCTCGCGCTCTTTCTTTATAATTTCCTTTTCCCCGGTGCAAGACCGTTAACGCCCAACGAAGTCAACGCTGCCATTTCGAATGCAATGGCATCTGCCACGCCGCGCCCTGCCTACTCTGTGCAGGTGTACCAGATGATCCAGCCTTCGCTCGTGTGGATCGAAGCGAGCGGGACCGGGGAGAACGGCGAAGGCCAGAACGCCCTGGGCACCGGTGTGATCATCGATCGGTTCGGAAGCATCCTCACGAGTCTCCATGTTGTAGATGACTCCACCAGCATCCGGCTGACGTTTGCAGACGGCACGCGCTCGCGTGCGATTATTGCTGATTCGCAACCGGAGAAGGACATCGCCGTGTTGCAGGCGGAGACGATGCCGGAGATGTATCTGCCGGCGACGATCGGGAACGCGGCCTCCCTGCAGGTGGGGGATGAGGCGTATGTGGTCGGGAATCCGTTCGGGCTGTATGGATCGATGAGCTCGGGGGTCATCTCCGGCTTTGATCGAAGCTTCCAACCACCGGGCGCGGCGCGGCCCATCGAGGGGCTGATCCAGGTGGATGCGGCGGTCAATCCCGGCAACTCGGGCGGTCCCCTGTTGAATCGGTATGGTCATGTTGTCGGCATTGTCACGGGTATCGTCAATCCTACGGACGAGAGTTTCTTTGTCGGGATCGGGTTCGCGGTGCCGATCGACCAGGCCGCGGGCGGGGCAGGTTTACCGCCTTATTAGATTGCGTTCTTGCTTCAGCAAGCAAGGATCCGGATAAACAATCATAGATCAGAGAGATGAAAGGAATACGCGAATGGTTCTAAACTCAAACACGGAAAACCGGACACCGATGGAAAAGGTCTTATATGAGGTCAAGAAAGTCATCGTTGGACAGGATCATCTTCTCGAGCGGATGGTTGTGGCGCTGCTGGCGCGCGGACATATTCTTGTGGAGGGCGTGCCCGGGCTGGCAAAGACCATGGCGATCAAGACGATCGCGGACGTGATAGGCGGCGAGTTCAAGCGGATCCAGTTCACGCCGGACCTCGTGCCCGCCGACCTGGTGGGGACCCGTATCTATAACCAGAAGACTGGCAAATTCGATACCTCCCTCGGTCCCGTGTTTACGAACCTTTTGCTGGCAGACGAGATCAACCGCGCGCCCGCCAAGGTGCAGAGCGCTTTACTGGAAGTCATGCAGGAGCGCCAGGTGACCATCGGCCGTGAGACCTTCAAGGTGCCCGATCCGTTCCTTGTCCTCGCAACGCAAAACCCGATCGAGACGGAGGGCACGTACGCGCTGCCTGAAGCACAGGTAGATCGTTTCATGTTGAAAGTGCTGATCGGCTATCCCTCCTCCACGGAAGAGTTTGTGATCGTCGAGCGCATGACAGGCATGTTGCAAAAAGTACAGAAAGTGCTGACAACTGAGCAGCTACTGGCGCTCCAGAAAGAGGCGGACCGTGTCTATGTGGACCCGGCGCTGATGGAATACGCCGTGCGCATGGTCACTGCCACGCGTAACCCGCAGGACGTGGGCTTGAAGGACCTCAAGCGTTACATTATGTTCGGCGCCAGCCCGCGCGCCTCGATCAACCTGATCCTCACCGGGCGTGCCCTTGCCTACGTGCGCGGACGCAATTATGCCCTGCCGCAGGATGTGCTTGATATGGCGCTGGATGTCATGCGGCACCGCATCGTCCTATCGTATGAAGCTCTCTCGGATAATGTGACGGGTGACGATATCCTGATGAAGATCCTGGACCGGATCCCGATCCCGGTGGTGCCTCTGCATGAGCATGCAAACGTCAGTACCAACGCCTGAGCCCGTCACGCCGGAGCGTGTCCTGCTACGCCTGGACTGGCAGGTCATCCGCCGGCTGGAGGGCTTGCTCCAGGGCGATTACCGGACGTTGTTCCGCGGCTATGGTGTGGACTTTGCCGACCTGCGCGAGTACCAGCCCGAGGACGATATTCGTTATATAGATTGGAACGTCACCGCACGGATGGATACCCCGTACGTGCGGGAGTACACTGAAGACCGCGAGCTGACAGCCTGGTTCCTGCTCGACTTGAGCCCTTCTGTAGATTTTGGCAACCTGCAGACCCAGAAGCGCACTATGGTCGTCGATTTCGTGGCGGTGCTGGCGCGTCTGCTGACCCGGCATGGCAACCGGGTGGGGGCGATGATGTTCAATGGCACCGGTCAGCATACCGTGCCGGCGCGCAGCGGCAAAATCCAGGTGCTGCGCCTGATCAACGATATGATGCACCAGCCACGCCTGCCACGTGCGCCCTTTACCAACCTGGAAGTGTTCCTGCGCAATGCCCTCAACGCGATCCGCCGGCGATCGCTGGTCTTTGTGATCTCCGATTTCATCAGCGAGCCCGGCTGGGAAAAGCCCCTGAGCCTGTTGAACCAGCGCAATGAAGTGCTGGCGATCCGCGTCTGGGACCCGCGTGAGGTGGAGATCCCGGACGTCGGCGTGGTGGTCATGGAGGACGCCGAGACCGGCGAGCAGCTGTACGTGGACACGCACGACCGCAAGTTCCGTCAGCGCTTCCATGAGGCGGCTTTGCAGCGGGAGGCAAGCTTGCAGCAATCGTTCAAGCGCGCCGGTGTCGATGCGCTGGCGCTTTCCACCGAGGATGATCTGGTGCGCGCCATCGTGCGCTTTGCCCAGCAGCGCAAAATGAGGAGAAAGTAGCAAGAGCTCAAGTCTCCAGACGTTGGCAGGCTGAATCCAGCGACTGGAGGCGTTGAGTCCGTCAAGGACTTCTATGTCATTTATCTGGCCCACACTCTTACTGGCGTTGCTCAGCGTGCCGTTCCTGGTACTGCTCTATCTTCGTATGCAGGCACGGCGCCGGAGATTCGCCGCGAACTATGGCAGCCTCGGAATTGTGCATGACACAGTGGGAAGCGGGGTCGGCTTACGCCGCCATATCCCTGCCATGATCTTTCTGGCGGGTATCACGATCTTGCTCTTTTCCCTGGCGCGGCCGCAGGCGACCTTGAATGTGCCCAGGATCGAAGGCACCGTGATGCTGACGTTCGACGTCTCCGGTAGCATGGCAGCGGATGACTTCAAGCCGACCCGTATGGAAGCCTCCAAAGCCGCGGCGCGCCAGTTCGTCGAGAACCAGCCGTCCGGCGTCTCGATTGGCGTGGTGGTCTTCAGCGATGGCGGCATCTCGGTACAGGCTCCCACGGATAACCGCGAGGAGACGCTCGCCACGATCGACCGCCTGGTGCCGCGCCGTGGCACCTCGATCGGCAACGGCATCCTGGTGGCGCTCAACGCGATTGTCGTGGATGCAGGCGACCCGCCTATTCTGAATACGAGCAGCACTTCGGCGGACCCCTCTGTGCCCATCCAGCCGGTGGAGACGCCACAGGGTTGGTATCCCTCAGCCGTGATCGTGCTGCTCACGGATGGTGAGAACAATCAGGAGCCTGATCCGGTCATGGCGGCGGAGCTTGCCGCCGACCTGGGTGTGCGGGTGTATACGGTTGGAATTGGCAGCCCGGAAGGTGCGAACCTGGAAGTGGAAGGGTTCACGGTGCATACGAGCCTCGACGAGCCCACCCTGCAGTACATTGCGAGCGAGACTGGCGGAGCCTATTACAACGCCGGCAACGAAGAGCAGCTGCGCCGGATCTATGATGATCTCGAGCCCAGGCTGTCCGTCAAGCCGGAGCAGATGGAGCTGACCTCCATCCTGGCGGGTATCGGCATGGTGATCTTCTTGATCGGCGGCATGCTGTCGCTGCTGTGGTTTGGCCATGTGCCGTGAGTGATCCGGATTTCGGACGCTCCCTAGGATCTAGTCGATGACTTTATTGTGGCCCGGTTTTCTCTTTTTGTTGATATTGATCCCTCTGGCAATCGGGATCTATCTCTGGATTCTGCGGCGGCGCAGGCGTTTTGCCGTGCGCTACTCGAGCCTCTCTCTGGTGCGCGAAGCCGTTGGCAAGCAATCATGGCTGCGCAAACACCTGCCTTTCGTTCTCTTCCTGGTTGCGTTGACGAGCCTGGTGATGGCGCTGACGCGACCGGTGGCAACCGTGCTCGTGCCGTCCAATAAGGCGACCGTAGTGCTGGCAGTGGATGTCTCCCTGAGTATGTGCTCCACGGATATCCCACCCAACCGGTTGGAGGTTGCCAAGGAGGCGGCGCTTTCCTTCGTCCGTGAAAATACGTCCGGCAGGCAGGTGGGTGTGGTCGCATTTGCTGGATTCGCCGAATTGATCCAGCCGCCCACCACCGATATCCGTTTGCTGGAGAATGCGATCTCCTACCTGACCCCGGCGCGCCGCACCGCGATCGGGAGCGCGATCCTGCGCTCGATCGACGCGATCGCCGAAGTGGACGAGCGCGTGGCGCCGAGCGAGCTGGGCGCCTCCGCCGGTCAGACAACACCCGGGCAGCCGCCGGAGGACTACGTGCCGCACATTATTGTCCTGTTGACCGATGGGGCAAGCAATGCAGGCCCTCTCCCCTTGGGCGCAGCCGAGCAAGCCGTGGAGCGCGGCGTGCGGGTCTACACGATCGGCTTTGGCACCACGAACAACACCTCGCCGATGAACTGCGGCGATGGCGACCCGTTTGGCGGGTTTTTTGGCTTCGGTGGAGGCGGTTTTGGCGGGGGTGGCGGGTTCCGCCGGGAGATCGATGAAGAGACATTGACGCAGATCGCCGAGATGACCGGGGGCAAATACTACGTGGCCACAAGCGCGAGTGAGCTACAGGAAGTCTTCCAGAACCTGCCGACGTATGTGATTGCTACCCGAGAGACCACCGAGATCAGTGTCTTCTTCACAGCCTTTGCGGCATTGATGGCCATCCTGGCGCTGGTCCTGGCGTTACGCTGGCATCCTTTGCCCTGATAAAAATCCAATAGCTGGGAGCCTGATCTCCTCACCGGGGATCTGTGCCCTGCACGTGACCGGTGTTGAGCGAGGAGAGTGTCGATGAGCTTGCTCTGGCCTGGTTCGCTTTATCTCTTGCTATCGATCCCACTGGCGGTCGGGATCTATATCTGGATTCAGCGTCGGCGCCGGCGGTTTGCGGTGCGGTATTCGAGCCTTTCGCTGATTCGCGCGGCAGCGGCGAAGCAATCCTGGCTACACAGGCACCTTCCCTTTATTCTTTTCCTGCTGGCGCTTGGCAGTCTTGTCCTTGCCCTGGCGCGACCTGTGGCAACGGTCCTCATTCCCTCCAATAAGGCGACCGTGATCCTGGCTGTGGATGTCTCGAGGAGCATGTGCTCGACTGACATCCCACCCAATAGACTGCAGGTTGCCAAAGATGCAGCCTTGTCCTTTGTACAGAACAACAGCTCTGGCAGGCAGGTTGGCATTGTCGCCTTTGCCGGGTTTGCCGAGCTGATCCAGCCGCCGACTACAGATCCGGGCCTGCTGGAGAAGGCGATCACCTACTTGACCCCGGCGCGCCGTACAGCGATCGGGAGCGCCATCCTCCGGTCGCTCGACGCAATCGCCGAAGTAGACGAGCGCATCGCGCCGAGTGAGCTGAGCCCCGCCGGGGGGGCATCGACGTCTCCGAAGGCGCCGGACGAATACGCGCCTCACATTATTGTGCTGTTGACCGACGGCGCGAGCAACGCGGGTCCCCTCCCGATGACGGCAGCAGAGCAGGCGATGGAGCGCGGTATTCGTGTGTACACGATCGGCTTTGGGACAAGAAATAACACATCGCCCATGAACTGCGGAGACGAAGATCCTTTTGGCGGTGGCTTCGGCTCTCCATTTGGTGGCGGTTTCGGTGGAGGTGGCTTTCGCAGGGAGATCGATGAAGACACCCTGAAACAGGTGGCGGAGATCACGGGGGGGAAATTCTACATGGCCACTAGCGCCGGTGAGCTGCAGGAGGTCTTCGCCAGCCTGCCGACCTATATTGTCGCCACGCGCGAGACGACCGAGATTAGCGTGTTGTTTACAGCCTCGGCGACTTTGCTTGCCCTTATCGCCCTCCTCCTGGCATTTCGCTGGCATCCACTGCCGTGAGACTCGCGACCCGCAATGTATCCTCATAGATTTCACGTGCCCCGCTCACTGTAAGAGTATTCATGGACTGGTTATGGCCTGATCGGCTCTTCCTGCTGGGATTGATTCCCCTGGCGATTGCCCTCTACATCTATATTCAGCGGCGGCGACGATTTGTCGCCCGCTATTCCAGCCTGTCGCTCGTGACGGCAGCATTGCCTCGAGCATCGTGGCTGCGGAGACATCTGCCCTCTGTCCTTTTCCTGCTTGCGCTGGGAAGTCTGACCCTGGCTATGGCGCGCCCTGTGATCCCGATCAACCTGCTTGAGGGGCGGACGACCATTATGCTCACCATGGATATTTCCAAAAGCATGTGCATGCGCGATATCCAACCGACGCGTCTGGCGGTTGCCAAGGGAGCAGCCATCTCGTTTGTGGAACATCAAGTCCTCGGTACACAGGTGGGCGTGGTCGCGTTCGCTGGCTTTGCCGAGCTGGCGCAGCGACCGACGAACGATGTCTCCGCGCTGGAGTACACGATTGAGAACCTGTCCACCGCCACGAACACTGCCCTGGGAAGCGGCATCCTGCGCTCCCTGGACGCGATCGCCGAGGTGGATCAAGCTGTGGCAAAAAGCCAGGAGATTGCCCGGTCTGCCCGGTTCTCGGCGGAGATGGAGAGCACCTCGCCGACCAAACAAGAATTTGTACCTCATATCATCGTGCTGCTGACGGATGGATCCAGCAACTCGGGCCCCGATCCGCTGCTCGCCGCGCAGCAGGCTGCCGAACGCGGGGTTCGTATCTTCACCATCGGGTTCGGCTCCACGCGCAGCGCCGTGATGGACTGCCGGAGCGATCTGATCCAGGCAGAAAGCGTGGATCTTGGTGCCTCAAGCGGAGGGTTCACCAATGGACCCGATGAAGACACGCTAAAGCAGATCGCGGAAATGACCGGCGGAGAGTTCTATGGCGCCACGGACGCGGCTGAGCTTCAGCTTGTCTTCCAGAACCTGCGCCAGTATCTCGCCTCGACCAACCAGGCGATCGAGATCAGTGTGTACTTTGCGGCTCTGGGTGCGGTCATGGTGATTACGGCGCTGGTCCTGGCACTCTTCTGGCACCCGTTGCTGTGACCCCGGGACTCGATGGCTCTAGACGCTGGAGTGCGGGCCTACGCCTGCATCGCTGTTTTCGGGCTCATACTTCTCAATCTGTGGTTTGCTGAAATTTCTGGAACGGGGAAATAAAACGCACCTGCCGCCTCGTCAATAGCCTATCCCAAATGAGGAGATTCATCCATGACCGAACACAAAGTGACTATTTATGGCGCGTACTGGTGCCCGGATTGCCGCCGGGCGAAGAAATTTCTGGGCGAGCAGTTCATTCCCTATCGCTGGATCGACATCGAACAGGATCTGGCAGGTGAGGCATATGTCCTCGAGCGCAACAACGGCAAGCGCATCATCCCGCTGATCGAGTTCGACGATGGCACGTTCCTGGTCGAGCCGACGAATGCCGAGCTGGCGAAGAAGCTCGGCTTGAAGACCGAAGCGAAGAAGACCTATTACGACCTGATCATCCTTGGCGGCGGCCCGGCGGGGCTGACTGCCTCTATCTATGCCTCACGCGAAGGAGCAGAGGTGCTGCTGATCGAACGCTCCGGTCTGGGCGGACAGGCAGGGA
>DAITPI010000024.1:0-20578 GCA_036833655.1 Anaerolineales bacterium
CGCCCAGGCCGTTCGCCACCGCGTCGATGCCGCGCTGGTCGGCGTAACGATTGAGAGCGATATTGCTCAGCCAGTTGTAGGTCCCCGCGATGACTTTCTCGTGGAACCAGTCGTGCCAGAAGCGCCAATCGATTACGTCGGCCAGGAACTGTGAAATCCGGACGTAGGGCGTGACGATGATCGCGTTGTAGAGCTCATCCACGTACCACTTTTTCTCCATACCGGTAAAGAGTGCGCCCAATCGTCGCTTGAGCGGATCCGCTTCGCCCGCCCGCAGGGGGTTACGCCCGTAGACGTACCACGAGAGCGCGATCGCCGCGAGCGCCAAAACCGTCGAGATGCCTGCCACCCCATAATCGAGCGGCAACGCCTCCACTTCTTCCAGCGTATATTCCAGCCAGTGTCCGAGATTGTGAAAGCCTTCGAAGGGCAGGTTCAGGGCGCCGCCGACCACCGATAAGAATGCCAGGATCATGAGTGGCACGGTCATCACCCGGGGGCTTTCCTGCGCATGCGCCGCGGCTTCATGCCGAGGCTCCCCGAAGAAGACCATCCAGATCTGGCGCCCCATATAAAAAGCGGTGAAAAACGCCGCAATACTCAGAAGCAAATAAATGAACGGGTAATGCAGGCTTGCATCCAATAAGATTTCATCTTTCGACCAGAAGCCTGCAAACGGGACGATTCCAGCCAACGCCAGCGTGCCGACCAAATAGACCCTGAACGTGACGGGCATGGTCTTGCGCATCCCACCCATGTTCCGCATGTCATTCGGGTCAAATACTTCGCCGTGCCCCTGGGCATGCGCTTCTTCTTTCTTCTTGCCTTTTCCCTTCGTGTGCTTGCCGGTGTGGTGCGCATGCTCTGCATGATGATGTCCACGTTCCACGCCGAGAATAACAGAACCGGCGGAGAGGAACAACAGCGCCTTGAAGAAGGCATGGGTGATGAGATGGAACATGCCTGCCACGAACGCGCCCATGCCCACCGCAGCCACCATGAAGCCAAGCTGCGAGATCGTCGAATACGCCAGCACCTTCTTGATGTCATATTGACCCACGGCAATCGTCGCAGCAAAGAGAGCGGTGATCGCGCCGGTCAGCGCCACGATGTATTGCGCCTGAGGGACAAGCATATAGAGGGGGGCGGAGCGCGTGATGAGATAAACGCCCGCCGTCACCATCGTCGCAGCATGGATCAGCGCCGAGACCGGCGTCGGGCCCGCCATCGCGTCCGGGAGCCAGACATACAGGGGGATCTGCGCCGATTTACCCGCTACACCGATCAGCATGAAGAGTGTGATCGCCAGGATCACGCCCGGGGCGACGCCCTGTGCCGCTTCAAAGACCTGGTCGAACTGGAAGCTGCCCAGCGCCCAGAACATGATAAAGCTCGCGATCAGAAAGCCGAAGTCGCCGACGCGGTTGACCACAAACGCTTTTTTCGCCGCGTTCGAATTCGCCCAGGAGGGACGCCCCAGCGTATCCAGCTCGTACCAGAAGCCTATCAGCAGGAAGGAGCATAAGCCCACGCCTTCCCAGCCTACAAAGAGCATCAGGTAGGAATCGCCCGAGACCAGGATCATCATCATGGCGATGAACAGGTTCAGGAACACGAAGAAACGGCGGAAGCGGGGTATATCGTTCTTGAAGCGCACGTCTTCGTGCATGTAACCGATAGCATAGATGTGGATAAGCGTCCCGACGCCGGAGACGACCAGCATCATCGTTGTGGAGAGTGAGTCGACCCGGAAGGTCCAGTCGAGATTGAGATTTCCGATATGGATCCACTCCGCCAGCTGCCAGCGGACCACCTCCCCGTGGTTTGCCGAAACCGAGTAGGCGAGCAGCACGGAGATGACAAATGCCACACCCGAAGCCACGCTTGCCACGCTGCCGATCATCCGTTCGCTGAGGCGGTTGCCAAAGATAATGTTGATCAGCAAGCCGATCACCGGAGCAAAGACGATCCAGGGGGCTAGAAAGAAAAATCCTGCGGTTACTTCTTCAGCGAAATGCATAGCATTCTCCAGAGACGAATCTCCACACTCCAGTCTGTACTCTTATCCCTTCAAACTGCTCATCTGGTCCACGTCGATGCTGCGCTTGGACTTGAAGATCTCGACGATCAGCGCCAGCCCCACCGCCACCTCGGCAGCTGCCACAGCAATGACAAAGAATACAAAGATCTGTCCGCTAAAGGTCTGTAGCAGGCTGCCAAAGGCGACGAACGCCAGGTTCGCTGCATTCAGCATCAGCTCAATCGACATAAAAATGATCAGGGCATTGCGGCGAGTGAGCACCCCCACGACACCGATGGTGAACAGGATCGCCGACAGGATGATGTAGTAATTGACCGGGACCATGTTTAATGCACCCTCTTCTCTTTCCGCACCAGGACGATGGCGCCAACCATGGCGACCAACAAAAGAATAGATGTGACCTCAAAGGGCAGCAAATATTGGTTGAAGAGCATCATGCCCATCTCACGCACAGTCTCCATGAGGTTGACGGAATCGGCGGGAGGGACGATCTGCCCAACAGGCCGGGCACGGGTGATCAAGATGAACGTCGCTTCCACAGCCAGGGCGATCGCCAGGAGCGCAGCCAGGGGTTTTTGCCAGGGCAGCACTTCCGCTGGGGGGAGGCTTTCGGCGCCAAGCAGCATGATCACGAACAGGAACAGCACCATGATCGCGCCCGCATAGACCGTGATCTGCGCCATGGCAATAAACGGCGCACCCAGCAGCAGGTAGAAAACCGCCACAGTGACAAAGTTCAGCACCAGGAACAACGCCGAGTAGATCGCATTGCGACTCAGCAACATCCCAAAAGCAGTTGAGATAGCGATCAAAGAGAGAACGAGGAAAAAAATCAGTTCGAGGGTCATGGTTTCTCATCGGTAGAGAATAAAGGCTGGAGACTGGCCACTCGTCTCTACTCTCTATTCTCTGATCTCTAATCCTGCGGATCTTTCATATCAGGCACCGAGCGCCGGTCGTATTTGCCGGGCTCTGTTTTCTGGGGCGTGAGCATTTCAGGCGTAGGGACCGATTCCAACAGCATATCCTTGGTATAGATCGCCGAGCGGCGGTCATAGAAGGAAAGCTCGTAATTATCGCCGAGCACAATCGCTTCGGTTGGGCAGGCATCCTCACAGTAGCCGCAGAAAATACAACGGATCATGTTGATTTCATAGGTGGAGGCGTACCGCTCTCCGGGTGAGAAGCGCCGTTCGTTGGTGTTCTCGTCCGCCTCCACAAAGATCGCATCGGCTGGGCAGGCGGCCGCGCACAGGGAGCAGCCAATGCAGCGCTCCAGGCCGTTTTCATAGCGCCTCAGGATGTGCCGTCCGCGGAAACGCTGCCGGACCTGACGTTTTTCCTCCGGGTATTGAATGGTCACCGGACGCTCGAACATCATCTTGAGCGTGGTGCCCAACCCCCGCACCAGTTCCACAACCGGATCAAGCACGCTCATACACTTTTCTCCTCAACTCACGATAGATCATCACAACAGTAAACAAGCCAACAAACACGGAGACCACAGGAATGCTCCATATCCAGAGCGGATTATTCGATTCCTCCGCCAGGAGCACGCCGGTTGCCGTAATAAATGCAATCGCCAGTGAAAGCGGCAACAGCACTTTCCAGCCAAACGCCATCAGGCGGTCATAGCGGATGCGCGGCCAGGTGGCGCGCACCCAGATCATAAAGAACAACAGGACCACCACCTTCAGCAGCAGGTAAATCGGTCCCAGCCACCAAAACCGGTCCACGCTGAAAATCGTGCCCTTCAGGAACCAGAACTCGCGGTATCCGCCGAAGAAGAGCGTTGCCGCGATCATCGAGATCACGATCATCTTCTGGTATTCCGCCATGAAGAACAGGGCAAACTTCATGCCCGAATACTCCGAGTGATAGCCGGCGGTCAGCTCCTGCTCGGCTTCAGGCATATCGAAGGGCGCGCGGTTGACCTCCGCCAGGGTCACGATCAGGAAGATCAGAGCGCCTACCGGCTGGATCACTGCGAACCACATGTTGGCTTGCTCTTCCACAATATCGTACAGGCTCATCGAATTCGCAAGAATGATAGAGGTGACAAACATGAGACCCAGCGAAAGCTCGTAAGAGATCATCTGCGCGGAAGAGCGCAGGCCGCCCAGCATCGCATACTTGTTGTTCGAAGACCAGCCTGCCAGCACAATCCCGTAGACCGCGATGGAGGCAATGGACATCAGGTATAGGACGCCGACATTGATATTGGCAACCGAGAGCTGGATCCTGCGCCCGAACAGCTCGACGATCGGACCGAACGGAATGGCCGCCGCGAGAATAATGGACGGCACCATCGTGATGACGGGCGCCCAGAAGAAGAGGATCCGGTCCGCCTTGGCAGGTACCAGCTCCTCTTTGAAGATCAGTTTCACCGCATCGGCGATCGGCTGCAGCAAGCCCTGGGGCCCGGCGCGGTTGGGACCGATCCGCGATTGGATGCGCGCCAGCGCGCGGCGCTCATACCACGTCAGGTACGCAAACCCGGTTAGCAGCGCGAAAATGACGAACAGCGCTTTGATGACCCATTCCAGCCAGAGAGTCCAGTCTGATAGCATCACTTCACCTCTGCAAGGGCGCTCACGATCGCGGGGACAGGCTCACGGATGGCAAATCCCATGCTGCGAGGCACCAGCGCCACGCCCACCGAGATCGTCTCGTCGAGTCGCACCCGGGCATCGCCGCTCACGCCATCGAAGCTGATATTCACCAGCTGCCCTGCCTCCAGGCCCATCGTCCGGGCAGCCTCCGGATGCAGGGAGATCAGGGGGTGACCGATCCGATCGCGCAGCAGGTTAGCCGAAAGCATGACCGTGGTGCCGCGGTCAAACAGCTTGTTGACGGGCACCGCCAGGAGCTCGTTTTCTCGGGGACGAGGAGCTGCTTCCCGCTCGACCGGCGTCAGATGGATTGCTTCTTCGCGTTCGGCTGTCGCAGTGAGATGCGCGCCCAGGCCCATCGTATTCTCATACGTGGTGCCACCATAGTACATGTCACCGCGCCCTACGATTGGCCACTGCGGCCGCACTTCGGAAATTTTGGCATAGGTCAAGCCTTTGAAGGCGGGAACCGCGTTTGCCAGGATATCGAAGACAGCGGTGACCGAGGAGCCTTCCAGGACAATTCCCATGTGACGAGCCAGACGGGCTGTGATGGCAAAGTCCGCTTCGGATTCACCGGTTGGCGGCACCGCCGCGTAGAAGCGCTGGACGCGGCGCTCGCCGGAGGTCAGTGTCCCCTCCCGCTCGGTGAACGCCCGCGCCGGGAGCACCACATCGGCAATTGCGGTTGTTGCCGTTTCGATCACGTCCTGCACGACAACGAACTCCGCCGCTTCGAGAGCCTTTGCCAGCTGTGGGTCATCGCCCACCGGGTCTGCGCCCACGATGTAGACCGGCTTGCCCGCAAGCAGGGCGGGAAGATCCGCGGCAACTTCGAAGCCCATCTCCCAGGCGCCCTGGTCGTTGGCGCGTTCCCACACGCCGATCAGCCCGTTGTTGGGTTTGCCAAGGTGACCTGTATCCTGCAATAGCCTCGCGCAGGCAGATGCCAGTCGAGCCGTGCCTTCGACGCCGAGGCCCTCGCTGCCGAACAGGATCACAACGTTCTGGGCGTTGCTAAACGCATCGCCCAGCTTGCCGCCCCGGCCCAGGTCCTGGACGGCCTTGCTCTCATCGCCATACGCGTAACGGACAACATAGGAGGCAAACCGGTCCAGCCGGGTCTCACGCGGGTTCAGCACGATCAGTGTAGCGCCTCGGTCAGCCGCCTGCTTGGCGCGCAAGTACCAGATCGGCGCCTCTTCATATAGATCGGAAGCCACCACAATAATGGCAGTTTCGGCGCCCATCGTGCCGAAGTTCGTACCGGCGCCCACCCCCACCAGCGTCGTCATATCGCCGCCGCTCATGTGCGAATACAGGTAAGCCTTTCCGCCGGCGTGGTAGGCAAGCGATTTGAGGTTGTAGAGGTCTTCGTTGGCAAGTTTGCCCGAGGCAAGGATGACCAGATCGCTCCTCCGGCTGAGGAACTTGTCCGCAGCAAACCTGGTCGCCTCGTCCCAGGAGGCGCCTCGCCGCTCTTGCCCCTTGTTGTTACGGACCGAGGGGGTCTTCAGCCTCTTCTTGCTGTCGGTATAGTGATGCACAAAGCGGCCCTTATCGCAGATCCAGATCTCGTTGACTTCCTCATTCTGGCGTGGCATCACGCGCTTGATCACGAAATCGCCGCCTGCCCGGGCTTCACGCCGTGAGTTCAACGTGATATTGCAGCCCACAGGACATTGCGTACAGATCGAGGCAGCCGATTCGAGCTCCCACGGGCGCGCCTCGAAACGGAAGTCGCGCGTGGTCAGGGCCCCGACCGGGCAAATATCGGTGGTGTTCCCCGAGAAAACGGAGTCAAATGGAGGGTCTGAGACGGTAATAATGCGGGTGCCGCGCGAGCGATCGTCGAAACCGAGCACCGAATCGCCCACGATCTCATCCTGGAAGCGGATGCAGCGCGCGCACTGGATGCAGCGCTCCTGGTCGAGCACGATCAGGTCACCCAGCGGCACGTGCTTCCCGAGACGTAGCTTTTCATCGAAGAGGAAGCGACTCTTGCCGGGTCCATGCGCCATGGTCAGGTTCTGCAGAGGGCATTCGCCGCCCTTGTCGCAGACCGGACAGTCGAGCGGATGCGAAGTCAGCAGAAATTCTATGGTTCCGCGCTGGCCGTCTCGCGCCTTTTCAGACTTCAGCTGGGTGAGGACCACCAGGCCTTCTTCCACTTTGTTCGTACAGGCGGTCTCCAGCTTGGGCAGGAACTGGATCTTCGGCTCTCCGTTCTCCATCACGATCTGACCCGTGGCTCGATCGCGCATGGGACGACCGATCTCCACCAGGCACATCCGGCACATGCCCACCGGTTTCAGTTTGGGGTGATGACAAAAGACGGGGATATCGATGCCTGCCATCTTGGCAGCATCCACCAGACCGGTCCCGTCTGGGGCGGTGATCTGGACTCCGTCGATTGTAAGCGTGACCTGTTTCGTCATACCTTCTCCACGCCCTCGTTCTGCATCACATAAAGCGGCGGAGCGGGGCTCACAGCATTCTTGAAATCCTGAGGGAAGCGCTCGATGCCTGTGACCACCGCCATGGTCGCGAACTCACCCAGAGCGCACAGACACTTCCCCTGCATTTGCTTTGCCACATTGAGCAGCAAATCCACATCGCCAGTCGTGCCACGACCGTGATGGACGCGCTCGATAATCGTCGACATCCAGTACGTACCTTCGCGGCAGGGCGTGCATTTGCCACACGACTCGTGGCGGAAGAAGTGAATCGTCTTATTGACCAGCCAGTCCATCGAGACCGTATCGTCGATCACGATCACAGAAGCCGAGCCAAGGTCCGCGCCGAGCGTGCGGACGGTGGCGTAGTCCATTGGCGTGTCCAGGATCTTTTCGTCGTTCACGATGATGAGGGAGGAGGAGGCGCCTGCGGGCATAATCGCCTTGACAGCCCGCGAATCCTGCACCCCTCCGCCGTGAGTGTAGATCAGCTCGCGGAACGTGGTACCGAACGGCAGCTCGTAGTTGCCCGGCTTGCGGACGCGCCCCGAGAGCGAGAAGACCTTCACGCCGGCGCTATCCGCAGTCCCCATCGACTTGTACCAGTCCGCGCCGTTGAGCAGGATCAGTGGCACGTTGGTAAATGTCTCTACGTTGTTGATGACGGTCGGCTTACCGTATAAGCCGTAGGCAGGCGGGAACGGCGGGCGGACGCGCGGTTGTCCGCGTTTGCCTTCGAGCGACTCGAGCAAGGCGGTCTCTTCGCCGCAGATGTAGGCGCCCGCGCCGAGGTGCGTGTACAGGCGCAATGAATACTCGCCACCGAAGAGCTTGTCGCCCAGCAAACCTTCCGCTTCCATCTCCGCGATCTTCTGATCGAGGAATGCCCCCAGCTGCCAGAACTCTCCGCGCAGATAGATGTAGCCTGCGTTCGCGCCGACCGCATAGCAGGCAATGGCAAGACCTTCGAGGAACTGGAAGGGATTGCGCTCCATGATCTCGCGATCCTTGAACGTGCCCGGCTCGGATTCATCGGCGTTGGCAACGACGTAATGGGGCCAGTTGTTGTTGTCGATGAACGACCACTTCATACCGGTGGGAAAGCCCGCTCCGCCGCGGCCGCGCAGACCCGAGTTCTTGACCACGTTCGTCACTTCCAGTGGACTCATCCTGGACACGGCATTCTTGTACGCCGTGAATCCATCGTTCTTCATATAGACGCGGAGATCACCGATGTCGGGGATCTCACGATGCCGGAGGAGGAGATGAGCCATTACTTCACCTCCCGGCCCGAACGGCGCAGCACAGAGATAAGCTCCATGGTTCGGTCAACGGTCATATTCTCGTGATACTTGATGCCATCTGGACCCTGGGTCTGGAACATCGGCGCCTTATCGCACGCGGCAAGACAGGTCACTGCCTCGAGGGTCAGGAACCCATCTGCGGTGGTCTCGCCGACCCGGATGCCCAGGTGATCGCACAGGGATTTCATAAACTCGTCAGCGCCGCGCAGGGCACAGGGCAGGTCCGTACAGACCTGCATGCGGTACTTACCTTCCTTCTTGTCGTGGTAGAGAGTATAGAAGCCCACCAGTGCCGCGATATCGGTCTCCGTGATGCCGACGATTTTTGCCACATCCTGCATGGCGGCTTTGGTGAGATAGCCTTCTTCGCGCTGCGCCAGGTACAACAATGGCATAACCGCCGAGCGCTTGTGCTCGGGCGGATATTTGGATAGGATCTGTTTTACTTCGTCGGGGTACTTCTCCAAAAGCATAATTCCTCGTAATTATTCCCTCACCCCAACCCCTCTCCCAGTGGGAGAGGGGCAAGGGGTGAGGGAAGACTCATCGGTCAATATCTCCGAGCACAATGTCGACGGAAGCCAGGATGGCAACCAGGTCTGCGACCAGATGGCCCTTGACGATCTTCGGCAGCACTGACAGATTATCAAAGGAAGGTGTGCGCCAGTGACAGCGACGGGGTTTGGCGCCACCATCCCCGGCAAGCAACACCCCCAACTCGCCACGCGGCGACTCGACTGCCTGATAAATCGAGGCATCGGGAGCCGGGAAGCCTTCGGTCCACAGCTTGAAATGATGGATCAACGCCTCCATGCTGACCCCCAGCTCGGAGCGCGGCGGCGGGATGAATTTGCGGTTGTCCGATTGGACGGGTCCCAGCGGCAGCTTGTTCAACGCCTGCTCGATAATCTTTAGCGATTCGCGCATTTCCTGAATACGGACGACATAGCGTGCGTAGGTATCACAGCCGTTGTTGACCGGTATGCTAAACTCATATTGTTCATATCCCATATAGGGACGAACTTTGCGCAGATCCCAGTTCACGCCCGAAGCACGCAGTATCGGTCCGGTCACGCCATGCTGCAGGGCAACCGCCGGATCCAGCATACCGATACCCAGCAGCCGGTCCATAAAGAGCGGGTTTTTCGTCAGGAGCGCTTCGTATTCGTCGATGCGCTTTGGCATCATCTTGAGAAAGTCGCGCACCGCCGTTTCGAACTCCACGGGCACATCACGCCACACCCCACCCGGGCGGATGTAGGTCGTCATCATGCGCTGGCCCGAAATCAACTCCTTGATATCCAGGATCGTCTCGCGCTCGCGGAAGGCATACAGGAACATCGACATCGCGGCGAGGTCCAGGCCAAACGTCCCCACCCACACCAGGTGTGAGTTGATCCGTTCTAACTCCGCCAGGATCACGCGAAGTGCCTGCGCTCTCGGAGGCACATCGAGATCGACCAGCTTCTCGACCGCCATGCAATAGGCGAGATTATTCCCCAGATTGTTCATGTAATCCAGGCGGTCGCTCATCACCTCGGCTTTCAGGTATGTCTTGGCCTCGATATTCTTTTCAATGCCGGTGTGCAGGTATCCGATGATCGGAATACAATTGACGATCGTCTCACCATCCAGCTCGAGCAGGAGACGCAGCACCCCGTGTGTGGAAGGATGCTGCGGGCCCATGTTCAGCAACATGGTTTCGCCCGTGAGGGCACGCTCAGAAACTAGATGTTTGAATTCGCCAACACTAACTTCTTCAAGCTGAGCCATATTTATTCCTTTGCGTATGTCTTACGCAAATTGATTTCGTCGACATTGAACGTGAACTGAACTTCTTCGTAACCGAGCGGATACTCCTTGCGCAGCGGGTGCTTATCTTCCCAGCCTTCCGGCAAGAGCAGGATACGCAGGTCGGGATGCCCATCCGGAAGGATCCCGAACATATCGCGCAGCTCGCGCTCGCGCCAGTTCGCGACCTCATACACACCGGTTGCGGTCGGGATGTGAGGCTCACCGTCCGGGAGCGCCACTCTCAATTGCAACGACAGGTTTCTTGCCAGGGAAGTCAGCTGGTAAATTACATGAAAACGCGGCGACACTTGCGGCCAGAAATCGATCGCCGTCATCGCGGAGAGCAATTCAAAATCGTATTTGTCGCGCAGGAGCGTTAGCGCCGCGACGATATTTTCCGTACTGATGAAAACATGCGTTTCACCACGAAACTCTTCATACGTAGCGCCGAATCTTTCCTGCAAAGCCTGAACGATCGTTTCGAGTTTTTTGTCCATAGGTACTACCCCGTCATGGCGAGGGCGGTGTTATCCCGCCCGAAGCAATCCCTCTTACCTTTACAATCAAACAGGAGATTGCTTCGTCCTCCTCGCGAAGACGTTATCCTTTTGCCTGGTCTACAAACTTTTGCCCCTTGACTTTTTCATAGAGCGTCACGACGCCATGGATCAAGGCTTCCGGGCGCGGCGGGCAACCCGCCACATAGACATCCACCGGCACCACTTCATCCACACCCTGCACCAGCGCATAATTGTTGAACACACCCGTGCAGGATGCGCAGTCACCCATGGCGATCACCCACTTCGGCTCCGGCATCTGATCGTACAGACGTCGCAGCACAGGCGCCATCTTGCGTGAGACACGACCCGCCACGATCATCAGGTCCGATTGGCGCGGGCTGGCGCGCATGAGCTCCATACCGAAGCGGCTCATATCGAAATGTGAAGCCTGCGCCGCCATCATCTCGATAGCGCAGCAAGCCAGACCGAACAACATCGGCCACATGGCATTGGTGCGCGACCAGTTAACCAGATCCTCCAGCTTGGTCGTCACAACCCCCATGTTACCGAGCTTCTGCTCTACTCCCATTCGAGCGCTCCTTTCTTCCAGGCATAGACATAGCCTACCAGTAATATTACGATAAAGATGACCATCTCGATTAAGCCAAACAGGCCCAATTGGCGGAACACAACCGCCCAGGGCAGAAAAAAGACAACTTCGATGTCAAAGAGAATGAAGAGAACGGCGATGAGATAGAAGCGGACAGGCATGCGCCGTGTGCCTTCGCCGTAGGGATTCACGCCAGACTCATAGGGCATGGATTTGGCTGCAGATTCCTTTCGCGGTCCGAAGAGGGTACCCAATCCAATAGCGATCAGCGCAATGAGAGTCGACAAAGCCACCATCAACCCGATAGCTACATATTCCAGCATGCTGACACCTCACATAGTCCCAGTATTCTTTGGGAAAACGCCCACAAAAGGACGGTATTTGTGCTCGTTTGCACGTTCGGCGAAGTATAACATAACAGACCTTCAAGGGCTAGTAAAAGTGTCACTTTTCACAAAATTTATGATATTACTCTTATATGAGTTGAGGGTAATCTAAAAAGAAACAGGTCACACGTATCGCATGACCTGTTGGTGACGTGAGGACTATTACGCTGAAAGTGTGATCTACGGCTTGATGTTTATGCCAGGTAATCCCTGAGCTGCCGGCTCCGTGAGGGATGCCGTAGCTTGCGCAATGCTTTTGCTTCGATCTGGCGGATGCGCTCGCGCGTCACATCGAAGTAGCGACTGACTTCCTCGAGTGTGTGGTCTTTCCCATCTTTCAAGCCAAAGCGCAGCTCCAGCACTTCGCGCTCGCGGTCCGAGAGTGATGTGAGCGCCCGTTGGACCTGCTCGCGCAACATCTGGCGTGCCGCGGCTTCAATGGGCGAGGGCGCGTCTTCATCTTCGATGAACTCGCCCAGGGAGCTGGAATCCTCATCCCCCACCGGTCCTTCGAGCGAGACCGGTTCTTCTGCCGAGCGCAGGACCCGGTCGATCTTCTGCGTGGCAACATCCAGGCGGTGCTGCAGATCGGGCGGAAGAGGTTTCTCTTCGGCGTGGGCGCGCAGGATGGCTTGCACATCGGAGGCGGGCAAATAACCCACCTCCAGGGCCAGCTCCTCGGTTGTAGGGTCCCGACCCAGCTCCTGGATGAGCGTGCGCTGGGTGCGCAGGATGCGGGTAATCGACTCAAACAGGTGGACCGGGATGCGGATCGTGCGCGCCTGCTCGGCAATGGAACGGTTGATCGACTGCCGGATCCACCAGGTGGCATACGTGCTGAACTTGAAGCCGCGCCGCGGGTCGAATTTGCCGACCGCCCGCAACAGCCCCATGTTCCCCTCCTGAATGAGATCCAGGAACGAAATGCCTCGCCCGAGATAACGCTTGGCAACACTGACCACCAGGCGCAAATTGGCGCGGATCAGCGCCTGGTTGGCTTCCACCGCCCGGGACTGGGCGGCGTCCATTTCTGCGACCAGATCCGGATCGTCACAAAGATGCTTATACAGCGTCCGCTGGTTCGGCAGGCGGTGGTGCTGGTTGACATGTTTTAGGATCCACTCCGCATAGGACCACGGGAACAGGTACAGGCTGAGAAAGACGCTGTAGGCGTTGCGGGCGAGGGTATCCCAGAGCGGGTCTACGCCCCAGTGGCCGTTATCCAGATAAGCTCGCAAATAGGAGGGCGCCTCCGATTGCCAGCCCGCATGGAGCGCCTGCGCCTCGGTCAGGATCAGGCCGAGCTCCGGGGGATCATGGTGGAGACGTTTGGCGTCCTCGACGAGTCGCTCCCAGGAGGTGTGCATCTCCGAGAGGATGCTGTGATAGATGGCACACTCACGCGAGAGTCCCTTGGCAAGGGGACGACGGCGCAAGGTGCTCACGAACCGGTTGGCTTCGATGATCGTCGCCAGCCGAAACTCGCTATCCGAGTTCAGAAGCTTGACCTCGCCGATGTCGCGCAGGTACATCCGCACCGGATCTTCCGATACCTCAGCGGCAACCTCGGGATTCTTCAGGTCAATTGTGTCGTCTTCGAGCAGTTCTTCTTCCTGCTGGGCAAGCATGCTGATATCAGGGTCACCTACCTCGTCCCCCATTAAGACAAGATCCTTGATGCCATTTTCGTCCTTCAAACTGCCATTTGCAGTCTCCGGGCGAGGCTCCTCCCCCAGCGGTCTTTTTGCGCGGGTTCCCGGAGGTTTGGCGTTGCTCTTGCGCTTCTCTTTCGGTGAGGATTTCTTTTTGAGAATCATAGCCCTTTGTTACCAGACGATGCCACCTACCAATTGTTACAATCCAATTTTTGGGCTGCCGTTTGCCCGGTGCATCCCTGTTCCCGGCTACTGCAATCGCTTCGAGGACATCTTGCGGTACGCCTGATCCAGGTCATGCAACAGCTTCGTGTGCTTTAACACCAGAGGCTGGTAAGAAGCCGCGCGCAAATCGCCAACTTGCTGGGCTTCCTCCTGTAAATAACGCAGCTGGTTGAGGTTTTCCCCCGCTGCCACACGGCGCAGCTTGATCACACCGCGCAAGAGCTCCTCGAGCAGCTTTTCCTCCATGCGCTCGAACTTCTCGGTCTGGGAATCGAGCTCCTGGAGCAGCCCCTGGAGAGAGGCTGGCACCGCTTCAACGACAAACTCGTGATGCTCCGTCTTGTCCTGCTCCACCGACTCGCGGATCAGCCCGAACATCATCTGGTGATCGGTGTATTCAAAGTCCTGCACAGCCAGCTTGACCAGACCGTACTCCTGCAAGACGCGGTCGAGGCGGTAGAGCAGCTCCGGCTTTTTGACCAGCACGGCAATAATGTAGGCTTCGACCTTGTTATTGGTCGAGACGGTCAATGCTGGCTTCGGTTGTTCCCGCGCCGGACGCTGGGCGGTTTCTGGCCCCTGTGTTGCGCGGGGACGCCGGACCCGCGAAGCCTGCGCCTGGGTACCGGTCAGGGCGCTTTCGTCCACCCGGAGCATACGCGCCAGCTGCTGGCGATAGGTGTCGCGCTCCAGGGCATTGGGCAGGTCCTCGATCAGCGGCAGCACCTGCGCCGCGATCTGGTTTTTCACCTTGGGGTCGATGATGTTCTGCCCGGCTGCCAGCGTTTCCATCACGTAGGTGACGATCGGCTTGGCTCTATCGATCAGGCGCCCCCACTCTTCCTTATTGCGTGCCACAATCTCGTCGGGATCCAATCCATCGGGGATGGCAGCCACCCGCAGATCTGCCTGCAGGCGCGCCTCTTCCCGCAGAAGCCCGCGGGCATCGAAGCCGAGCTCGCCCTCGCGGTCCATCGCCTGGCGCGCCGCATCCAACCCGCGCAGCACCGCTTTTTGCCCGGCCGTATCGGGGTCGAGCGCCAGCACGATCCGCCGGGTAAACCGCTTGAGCAGGCGCAGCTGGTGTTCGGTGAGCGCTGTGCCCATGGGCGAGACCACATTCTCGTAACCGGCCTGGTGGAGGGCGATCACATCCAGGTATCCCTCCACGATCACCGCCTGGTCCGCCGTGCGGACAGGCTTGCGCGCCCGGTCCAGCCCGTAGAGCAAACGTCCCTTGGAAAAGACGGGCGTCTCGGGAGAATTCAGGAACTTGGGAAGGTCGTTCGGATCCACGATGCGGGCGCCGAAGCCAGCCATCCGCCCATTTTCGTCGCGGATGGGGATCATGAGCCGGTTGCGGAAGCGGTCGTAAAAACCGCCGCTATCCCGCGGGGAGATCAAGCCAGCCTCCGCCATGTCTTGCTCCGAGTAGCCGCGCTGGCTGAAATGGACGAGAGCAGAGTCCCAGGCGCTCGGCGCGTATCCCAGGCCGAAGGTCTCGATCGAGAGATCGGTCAGGCCGCGCTGCTGGTGCAGGTAATCCAGCAGAGGTTTATTTGCCAGCAAATGACCGCGATAAAAGATGATGGCATCTTCCAGCAGGATGCGGAGCTGATCGTGGGCTTCCTTCTGCTCGGGTGTGTGCTTCGAAAAGGTCGGGACCGGCACGCCGGCGCGCGCAGCAAGTTTGTCGAGCGCCTCCTTGAAATCCAGGTTCTCGCGCTTCATCACAAACTTGAAGACATCGCCGCCCTCGTTGCACTGCCCGAAGCAGCGCCACGTGCCCGACTCGGGCCAGACCACAAACGACGGCGTATGCTTGTTGTCGTGGAACGGACAAAAGCCTGTATAGTTCCGGCCCGCATGCCGTAGCTTGACCCCCGCCTCCGAGACCAGATCGACAATATCTACCTTAGCCTTAATCTCATCAATGACTGACATGTGGGAGAGATTATAGACTTGATTGGATGGAATCGCAAATCGATGGGACTTGCGCGAATATCAACAGAATGATTCCACGAATTCTTGCGAAATTGGTGGACGGTCGAATGCCTGAGGTCACCGGCGTTAGCCTGGTTCACGAGACGAGCCTCTTCCGGCAGCGGAGGATCCTGGCGGGTCGTCCGGATGTCTCTCGCCGTCATTTAGCATAACGACACGCATACCGATTTGTTTAAGTGCATTGTTGCAGTCCTGTGGCAGAGACACAAAAATCCCTCCCGGATTGGGAGGGATTCATTGGAACTGACTACTGGTTCGAGGGCCTTCAGCGTGAGCGATGCACGGCCCCCTTTGCTTTGTCTACTTCCGGGTGTCCTTACGAGGGCTGCCTCGGGCCCATCGTCACAATCCGATCAAAATCTCCGCCCGGGGAGCCGGGCTTATCGTCAACGCGGTTGTGATGATCATCGCCGACGATCAGCGTGCGGACCGCCGCATACATGCCGTCCATCAAAGATACGACCACGGGACGCGCGTGCTCCCAGGCAACATGTGCCTGTTCACGGTTGGCGGGATTGAAGGCAACCACCATCGTAACGATCAGCAGAACCACGACAAATAATCGTATTGTATACATGAAACCTCCAACCTGCACCCATGACCGGGAGCAGGTCTCTACCAGCTCACTGTACTGTAGACAACGAGAGGGGAGGTGCCCTGTTATAGCCGCCCTGCTAGCGATAGACGCGCGTTCCCAGACTCTTAGACTACTCTAACGTGGGAAGTAGACCTCCAGCTCGGGCAGAACGACACCCGCGTTGCTGAGGAATTCATGTTGATCGCGCAAGACCGGCAATATTCGGGCGCGGGCATTTTCGTCCGTGACCGCGTTGAACTTGATCAGCAGCCGCTCATAGCGGTCCACTCCACGCGCGAGCCGTTCCGGGTCGCCAGACTTGAACGCCCAGACCAGGTCATTCATCCGCCGGTCAGCGAGCGCCAGGTCCACACCCAGCTGGTCGCGTGAGGTGATCCGCCAGACGTTTTCACTGGTCAACTTCCAGTTATAGAGGGCGTCGCCGGGCCGGGCACCCTGGGCAAATGCCGTCCCACTTGCAATGAACAACAACATCACGGTTGCAAACGCGATCGTAAAGCGCCACAAGATCGGCGAGACACGCTTGCGCTGCGGGTTCTGCTGCATATAGACGTTCAGCTGCGTGCGGGCGCGCGCCCTGTAGGCTGGATCCGGGACGACCTGCCGGGCACGCGACAGCTTCGTCGCGGCTGTCAGAAGCGGCTTGAGCTGGGCGGCATGTTCGGGATAGCGCCTCAGGCAATCCTCGAGGCTGGCTTGGCCCTCCTCGATCTGAGTAACACAGGTGTCCAAAATAAGTTCGAAATTGTTGTTCATATGGCCATGTTCTCTTCTAGTTGTTTTGCTAATGCTTGCAAGCCTCTCATCTGCAGCGCACGGATCGCTCCTTCGCGCTTGCCCAGATGGCGTGCAATTTCATGGTTCGACATTCCTTCGATGAACTTCAACGTCAGCACTTTCTGCTGATCGTCCGTCAGCATTTCCAGGGCTTCTTTGATGGACTTCATTTCCGAGCTCAGATCGATATCGTTCTCCACAGCTTCTGCATGATCCTGTTGCGAGAGTTGTACATCATCCAACGCCGTCGTTACCTTGCGGGTGCGGTAGTGGTCGATGACCGCATTGTGCGCAATGGTGTAAAGCCATGCCAGGTATGGTGTCCGGTTGAAGCTAAACCGGTCAAGGTTGCTCCACGCTTTGAGGAAGACCTGCGAGGTAATATCCTCCGCCGTCTGTTGATCCTCGACGCGGAAATATACAAAGCGATAGATGCGCTCCATATAGGCGTCATATAACTGTCCAAACGCCTCCGAATTGCCATCCTGCGCCTGCAGCACGAGTTGCTTCTCATTGGGCAGGGGCATCCTGGACTTTTTATAGTTGTGTGAATCCAACTAGTGTTACCTCATATAACGAGTGTTTGCATGTACTGTTACATAAAACGCTCTTCCCGGTGCCGAGAGAGCGTGATTGGACCTTACAATTTCGACAGGTCTTTCCATCCTACAGAGCCGTCGTTTTGCTGCGTTACAGGCATCTTCCTTAAACATTATATCATCGCTCATTTTCGGGCTTTGATAGAAACATAGATCAGTTCTGTTAAAACAAACAGGGCAGCCCACAGAATGGACTGCCCTGCCATGTGGAAAAGAAGATTAATCTTCCGGGCTGGTCCTTGCCTCGGAGTCGCAGCCGTGACCGCTGCCGTAGCCCGACCGGTACTGAGAGTCATGACCAGCCAGCTTTTGAAGCTCCAGCTCGGAAACAGTGGAGCGGTCATGATTGAGGTTGGTCTGCAGACCGTTGACGGTATGCGCCTGAACCCCGGCAGACTCCGCTTTGGCAAACACCCCCTGCACAGCTAAATACGCTGCAACGACCAGCACAAGGCCAATCACTGCAAAAAGGCTCACTCGGCCGATTGGTTTGGACATGGCACTACTCCTTGAGACTTGCCTGCTCGGTCACAACTTGATAAGAAAATTATACCTATTTTCATCTAAATTCGATCTTAAGAGAATCTAAGAGATCCAGACCGTGACCGGCCCGCCCAACCTGATAGCCAGAAAGCCGGCTGCCCCGCTCATCTCCTACTCCACGCGCCAGGTCTCGATGATATCCTGCCCGTCGACCTGATACACGATCGCCCCATCCCCCTCCCACTGCTGGATATCCACCACGACCTCCAGCACGCCATCCCGGTTCAGGTCGATGAAATTGGCGAGGGAATAAGCCCGCGGAAAGGTGATTTCCGGTTGCTGGGACCCGTAAATGTCTCCCACCACGGGTACGGTGAGTGCCTCGTTGCCGATCACTTTTCGCATCAGAACGAGAGAATAGTCGCCGGCACGGGTCGTATGCTGGGAATCGTCCAGCCGGGTAGCGCTGATGAAGATCTCATCAGCGCCGTCTCCTTCGAGGTCGACCCGGTAGATATGGAGGTTCCCCGGATCGGAGGCGGCGACCCCGGCCGCCAGCAGCCACTCCTGCACTGCTTGCCGGTACAGCTCATTCGCGGAGTCCAGCTCCTGCACGGGGCGTTGCAGGACGGGCCAGCCGCGGCGTACGGCGACCATGCCGGGCTTGTCCAGCTGCACATCCGTCCCAATTGTATAGAGTCGGTTGGCGGGGGAGAATTGCGGCGCCTGCCCGCGGACTTCAACCGGTCCCTCCGCCAGAGTATAGATGTCATAGTCCCCTGCCTGGGCGGCGAGCTGGTCCGCTGTCGTCTCCGGGGCCAGCCACACGCCCCCTCGCACGCCGCCCAGCACGAAGAAGAAAGTGTTTGCATCGTACTTCTCTCCATACAGGACGGGCGTGAAATCGTCTGGCAGGGCCTTCACGGAAGCGATGGGAGTGGACGTTGCAAGGACCGCTGCGGTAGGGGCAACGAGGGTGAACGTGGGAAGTGGGGCTGCGGTCGGCGCCGATGTCACCGCGACCGGTTCTGCCGTGGATACGGCACAAGAACTAAGACCGAATAATAGCACGAAGATCAAGAGACACTGAGTCCTGCGAGTCATTGATTGTCCTCCACGGTGATTTTTCGATAAAACGTATTCACGTCTTGTTCTGTTCCAAAAAGCCCACCTTGCAGAAGGTGGGCTCCTCATGTTCTCTCAGGTGGTTTCCAGTTAGAATCCCTCGAGCTTGCTCAGGTCGGCGAGACCGGTAGAGAGATCGGCGATCTTCCCCAGCAGAGCCAGGCGGTTTTGCCTGACATCTTCCTCTTCCGCCATCACCAGGACTTTGTCGAAGAAAGTATTAATGGAGGGAATCAGCGCGACGATGATGTTCAGGAGATCGTCAATGGACTTTGGATGATGCACAGCAGACGATTGAATTGCCCGGAAAAGGTCACGTTCAGCCTGCTCTATAAACTTTCCATCGTCTATTGTCCATGGCCCACGGTCCAGCTTCGCAGAGCGGATAATCCTCACGCAACGCGCGTAGCCCGGCAGGATCTTGTCCCAGTCCTCCCGCTCGACCCAGGTCTGGAGCTGCCGAACCGCCTCCGCCGCGGCAGCCGGGTCCCCCGATTGCTCCGCCAGGACGGCGTCGACCACATCGTAGCGGTAGCCCATATCGTTCAATACAACTCGCAGGCGACCGGTGATGAAGTCCAGGATCTGCTCCCCGACCTCGCCAGTGACCTCGATCGGCTGGAGTCTGGCGGCTTTCATCACCGCCTCGCGCAGATCGAACGAAATGCCATGCTCGACCAACGGCTGGACAACGCCGATCGCAGCGCGGCGCAGCCCGAAGGGGTCCTTCGCCCCGGTGGGAGCCAGCCCCGCGGCAAAGAGACCGACGAGCGAGTCGATCCTGTCGGTCAAGGCCACTGCCACACCGGTCTTCGACTGAGGCACGGTCCGGTACTGCTCGCCGATCGCATTGGCGACATCCTGCTGCTCGCCGCTGCGCAGGGCATATTCACGCCCAATGACGCCCTGCAGGGAAGTCATTTCCATCACCATCTGCGTGACCAGGTCTGCTTTGGCTAGATACGTTGCACGTTGAAGGTTGGAACGCTGAACGTCGTCAAGCCCAAGCATTTCGCCAATTTCCGCCGAAAGCTTGAGCATTCGTTCTGACTTGTCCAGCATGGAGCCGAGCTTCGTCTGGAACATCAGCTTTGCCAACCCGGGGCGATAGGCTTCCAGCGGCTGCTTGAGGTCCTCCCGGACGAAGAAGTTGGCATCTGCAAAGCGCGCCCCCAGCACGTGCTCGTTCCCCTGGCGGACGATATCGACGCCGATATCATCGCCGTTGCGGATGGCAATGAAGTGAGGGAGCAAGCCCCCCTCACCCCGTCTCGCTCCGCTCGACTCCCCTCTCCCGGTGGGAGAGGGGCCGGGGGTGAGGGGAAAATATCTCTGATGCTTTTTCATCACCGAGATCAACACATCACGCGGTAAGGTCAAATATTCCTTGTCAAATCCACCCATCACAG
>DAITPI010000025.1:0-15499 GCA_036833655.1 Anaerolineales bacterium
TGGGGCGACGGCAAAGGGGATGTGAGTTAGTCAGCCTGTCGCCTGATCATGGCACATCCTGTCGGTCATGATCTTGAGACTGCTGGAACACTAGAGCGTATGCTGGAAGACGAGACTAAAAGACAAAGGACTGGCACACAAATTATGGTCAGAGCACTGTTCCCGGGGACGTTCGATCCCATTCACTACGGTCATATTGACATTGCCTCGCGCGCCTCGCGCCTCTTCGACGAGGTGGTGATGGCTGTGTATGACAAGCCATTAAAATCTCTGATGTTCTCGCCGGAGGAACGGATGGAGCTGGTCCGCCAGGCATTCCGAGGCAACCCCAAGATCAAAGTGACGGGCTACAGCGGCCTCACGGTAGAGTATGCGCGCCAGATCGATGCGCAGGTGATCGTGCGTGGTCTGAGGGTCTTCTCTGATTTCGAGTTCGAGTTCCGCATGGGATTGGCAAATCAGCGCCTTGCCCGCGATATCGAAACGGTCGCTTTCATCACAGCGGAGGAGCATACCTTCCTCTCGTCGAGCACGGTCAAGGAGATTGCTTCGCTGGGAGGCGATGTCTCCAGCATGGTGCCTGCCCATGTAGACGCTGCCTTGAAAAAAAAAGTAATGAGTCTGGGTGATGGGCATCCCCTCCCAAATGCACTCCGCGACTAAAAGTGCGATAGAATAGGAATCATCCGTTCCACGGAGGCTTCTATGGATATTCTGCAACTGATCGATCGCCTGGAAGAATTGTTCAATGAAAGCAAGGCTATCCCACTCACGCGTAACGTGATGGTGGATGAAGACCGCATGCTGGATATCATCGACCAGATGCGTATTGCCATTCCAGAGGAAGTGAAGAAGGCACAGCAGCTTCTCGGTCAGCGGGACCGGGTCCTGGCGCAGGCGCAGGAGGAAGCCAACCGCACGATTGAGATTGCACGCCAGAAAGCGGATCAACTGGTCGCCAAGGATATGGTGATGCAGGAGGCGCAGCGTCGCGCCGAACAGATCCTGGCACAGGCGCGCAATGAAGCCGAGGGTATCCGTGCCGACGCCGACGATTACGTGATCGATAGCCTGACGCAGCTCCAGGCGGAACTGGAACGGATCTCCAACCAGGTCAACAATGGCATCCAGGCGGTCCGTGACGATCAGGCGCGCCGGGCGCCCGCTTCTTCTACGCTTTCTCAACAACCGGTGGATAAAGAATAAAGTGGATTGCGCAACAAGAATACACCCCGCTCTATGGAGCGGGGTGTTCTCATCTCGGAACTAGGGCTGTGTGGTCGGCGTCTCCGTCGGGAACTGGGTGGGCGTTTCCGTGGGAACGATCGGAGCCGGGGCTAGAGTATCCGTTGGGAAGGCAGTCGGCGGGATCTGTGTGGGCGTTTCGGTGGGTGGGGGCGTTGGCGTAGGTAGATTGATGGCAATCGTCACGCGGCGCTCCGCGTGAAAATCCTCTCCATTCATCAGGTAGATTCGCAAGGTAATCACGGGATCCACAATGCCCTGCAGGTTCCAGGTGTAGATCAGGGAAGGAGTCGGGAAGGCATTCGTGCCCTGGGCGAGCAGGTTCCATTGCTCGGGATTCTCCCCGGCGCCATACTCGAGCTGCCAGCCGCTAAAGCCACCGTTCTTGACGTCAATGACGCCCTGAATATCGAGCGTTGGGCTCGTGACGACGGTGCCGTTGCTCAGGTTGCTGAACTCAAGCACGGGCCGCGGATCTGATTCATTGCATTCGCGCTCGGGCGCAAAGAATGGGTTGCGCGGCATATCGTGCGCTTCCAGCCAGTCACGCCCGGGACCGGAACGCAGCCACTCGCGGCCCCATTTATCGTTGAGGTTCATGACCAGCTCGTCTTCCATAAAGTCCTTGCAGGTATCGTTGGCGAGCAGCCCTGTCCAGGTATCGATGTTGGAGCGCCGCAGTAAATCCTGTGAAGCGGGCAGCGGCGGCTGATCCGCGGCAAAGAGCTCCGTGCGCTGGCCCCCGGGGCACCACTGTGAGGGCTCTGTGCCAGAGATGGCGCAGATGGTCCGCTCCATAATGCCTGGTGGCATGGAGAACGGAGTGGGGGCGCCGCCGCTGACAATGGGCACGGCATACTGCATGAACGCGGACCAGATGGGCGCCGCGCCTGTCAGACCGGTGGTGTTGACCATCGGAGTGTAGTCCGCGTTGCCCACCCAGACGCCCGTGACGAGATCGGGCGTGTAGCCCATGGTCCAGTTATCGCGGAAGTCGTTGGTCGTGCCGGTTTTCGCCGCGACCTGGAAGGGCAGGTTCAGGAGCGAGTTGCGGCCGAACATCATGGCGCGCGCCTCGTTGTCCGAAAGAATGGAGGAGATCAGGAACGCGTGCTCGGCATGCACCACCTGCTCGGCCTGAGGCGGCTGGTAATCGTAAACGACGTTGCCCTGGAAATCGACGATCCGCAGGATCGCCACAGGCGGCACTCGTTTTCCGCCGTTCGCGAACACGCCATAGGCGGACGTGAGCTCGAGAAGACTCACGTCGCCGCCACCCAGCGTCAGAGCCAGACCGTAATCGAGGCGGGTGAACGTGGTGATGCCCAGGCGCTCTGCCATCGCGATCATGCCATCCCGTTGCGGGGTGCTTGGGTCATCATAGACTTTGACGAAGTCCAGTGTCTTGACCGCTGGCACGTTGAGTGAGTTGGCGAGCGCCGTGCGCACGGTGAGGGGTCCGCGGAAATTGCCATCGTAGTTGACCGGGCGGTAGGGCTCCCGCGTATCATTGGGGTCGCCGGACGGCGGGAATTCACTGGGAACATCCCAGATGAGAGTGGCAGGCGTCCAGCCCTTCTCGAAGGCAGCAATGTAATTGATCGGCTTGATCGACGAACCCGGCTGGCGCGTGGGGCTGTCTGCCATATTGATCTGCCCGGCAATCGCTTCGTTGTTGAAGTCGGGCGAGCCCACCATCGCAAGGATCTCACCGGTCGAGGGCTTGATCGCCACCAGGGCGCCGTTGTGAGCATTCTTATCGGCAAGCAGGGCGATCTGATCGGTCACCAGTCGCTGCGCTTCATCCTGCAGGGTGGGGTCGAGCGTGGTGTAGACGATGAAGCCGGAGCGATAGATCGTCTGCGCATCGTATTTCTTCTCCAGCTCTGAGCGCACGAAGTTGACCCAGTGCGGGTAGCGCGCGTTCATGCTCGGCGGGTTGAAGGGATAGCTCTTAATCTCGTTTGCGGCGCTCGCCGCAGCGGTCTCATCCACGCAGATGGGAACGTCGCTGTTACTGACCTTGATGCATCCATTCACCTGGCTCAGCCCGTACATCAGGACAAGCACCTGCTGCTGGCGTGCCAGCGTCCCCTCGCGATTGGTATAAATGTCGTACACGGAAGGCGACTGCGGCAAACCCGCCAGGAAGGATGCCTCCGCCAGGGTCAGCTGGTTGGCTGTCTTGCCGAAGTAGGTCTCCGAGGCGGCTTCGATGCCGTAGGCAAGGTTGCCATAGTAGATCTCGTTCAGGTACAGCTCGAGGATCTCATCCTTGGTGTAGCGGCGCGTGATCTCCGCCGCCAGGATGATCTCGCGGGCTTTGCGCGCGTACGTACGCTGGGCGCGTTCTTCCGGCGATAGCAACAGGGCGCGCGCAAGCTGCTGTGTGATGGTCGAGGCGCCGCCCCCTTCCCCGCCGGTACGGTAGTTTTCCCACAGGGCGCGGCTGATCGCCCAGATATCGAAACCCGGGTGGATATAGAAATCCTTGTCCTCTGTGGCAATCGTCGCGGCAACCAGGGTCGGAGAGATCCGGTCCAGGGTCACGTAGGTCCGGCGTCCGGCGGTCGGGTCGAGGATGTCGTAGAGCGGGTTCCCGTTCCGGTCCAGGATGCGCGTGGTCTCGAACTGCGAGGCGCGGTTCTTCAAGTCTGCCACACTGGGCAGGGTGCGGGCAATCGAGTAATAGGAATAGAGCGCGACAGAGCCACCCAGGATCAGGAGCAGCACCACCCCAAACAGCGCCACCAAAAATACACGGAGCAGGCAACCGCCCCAGCCGCTGCGCCAGTCAGTTGGCAGGGCCTCCCCCACAACGGGGGGCTGGACCGGCGGCGCTCCGGCAGGCGGGACCACGCGTGTTCGCGCGCTTCTCTGTTGGCTAGCGCGCTCATATGCAGCCGGCGAGACGCGGGTCCCATCCAGGTCGAGCTCGTCGACACGGCGTGGCAGCGGCAGGTTGTTTTCGTCCAGAGCAATGCGCGTCGGTGGGGTCGGCGTGCGACGTGGCGGACTCGCTTTAGTCGTCGCGTTGGGATCGACTGTCTCTTCTTCTTTGGGTTCCGCTGGCAGATCGGTGCGTGTCTCTGCTTCTGAATCGATCAGGCGTCTTAAGAATTTACGATTCTCTTCTGCTCTTCTTTTCTCTTCTTCACTATCCATAACAATTCACCAGGTTGTGTAAAGACCCTGAAGGTATTTATGTTCGGCGTATCCCTGATCTTGCAGCCATCTTACACGAAACGCACTTGCACTGTGAGTCCAGGGAGACCCTTAGGGTCTTTAATAAAAGGCTATTTCGGTTTGCTCATCATCAATACGGTCCAGAGACCGCGATGGCACACCTCTTCATTTTGATTTTTTACTTCCAGCGTGATGGTCACCGAGCCGCCGCCGATGCGCGGCAGCGCCTTGGTTTCCTTCACTTCCATACCGACGCAGATCGTATCGCCGATAAACACCGGTTTCACGAATTTCCATTCATTGACCTCACGGAACGCGATCACGGTTCCGTCCAGGATGCCGGTCTGCCATGCAAGTCCGGAGGCAATCGATAATCCCAGGAGCCCATGGGCGATCTGCTTGCCAAACATGGTGGTCTTGCTGAATTCAGGATCCGTGTGGATGCGATTGTCATCGCCGGTGAGCCGGGCAAAGGTCATAATGTCATCTTCGGTGATGGTCCGTTTTTCCGTGACCAGCTTCTGTGCAACGCTGAATTCTTCAAAATACAGTCCCATGGGGTGTAGTCTCCTCGTCTCTGAACGTAGCGGCCGATGGCAAGTCTCGAAGCCATCGGGGAATATCGGGGACTGAATTATACCCTTTGACCTCTTGACAGTCTCCCTATACAATACACCCATGCGTGACTGGTCCCTGGCTCTGGGCGATCCGCTCTGCCTGACTCTTGCGGCGGATGCACGCCTCTCCATTCCTGATTATCTCAACGATCATATCTGGGAACTCAGCCTGGGCGGCGGCGAGCCGCCCGCGCTCAGCCTGCAGACCACCTACGGGTTGCGGGCAAAAGCTATGCGTGTTTTCCTGCGTTTTAGCGAAAATGGAAAAAGCGTCACGGATCCATCTGCGTTTGCCTGGCCGCCAACCGTGCGTCGTTTCTATCCGAACTTTCTCATCCTTGACTATTCTCCTCTCAATAATATAGACGTTACAGCGGAATACTGGGTTCCACAATCCAATGCCGTGAGCGCGCGGGTGAGCGTCTCCAACCAGACCAGTACCACCCGCAAGATTCGCATGGACGTCTGCGCGGTCTTGGCGCCGATCGACGGGCAGATCATGACCGCTGCCCAGCCGCAGATGGTCAATGTGCTCTCCGGGCAGACCGGCGGCCTGGTTCCTGTCCTCTTTCTGACCGGGGGACCCGCACCCGGCTCCGGACCGTATCCTTCCCTCTTTCTGGATCTCGAGCTGGGTCCCGGTGCCACGCGGACCATCACCTGGGTGCAGGCTGCCACCGATAACTTACAGTCCTCCTTTGACCTGGCGCGGCAGACCTCGGCGCGGCTCTGGGAGGCAGAACGGACGCGGCTCGAGTTGCTCAATACCAGCCAGACCATTGGCATCCGCACCGGTGACCGCGACTGGGATGCCGCTTTTGCACTCAGCCAGTCTGTTGGGTATGGATTGTTTTTTGGACCCGATACACATCTGCCCTGTCCTTCGGCTGTCGCGGTCCGCGGACCCGATAATGGATATTCCCCCAAAACGGACGGCACGGACTATCCCGCCTCCTGGAATGGGCAAACCCCATTCGAAGCTTATTATTTGTCCAGCGTATTGCCTGCCTCCGACCTGGCGCAGGGTCTCCTCCAAAACTTCCTTGCTGTCCAAAAAGAAGATGGCTTCATCGATGGCAAGCCAGGTCTGGCAGGGCAGCGGGGACGTTATCTGGCTGCTCCGCTTCTTGCCAGCCTGGCATGGAAACTGTATGAGCGCTCAGAAGACGATAAATTCCTGAGCCAGGCTTTTCCCAGGCTTCACAGTTTCTTCTGGTCGTGGTTTTCTCCGGACTATGATGAGGACCGCGATAGTCTGCCGCAATGGAAGCATACCCTGCAGACCGGTTTCGAGGACAATCCGCTCTTCGACGCCTGGCACGAATGGTCACTGGGCGGCGATATCACCCAGGTGCACAGCCCGGCGCTGGAAGCCATGCTCTATCACGAAGCCGCCTGCCTGATCAAGATGGCAGAGCGACTGGAGCGACACGACACCCTGCCACTGCTCCATGAACAGGCTGCGAGATTGCGCAAGTCCATCGAGTCCACCTGGCAGCCGCGCACCGGCCTGTATCACTACCGCGATCGCGCCACCGGGCTGAGCCTGGCAGGCAAGATATTGGTGAAACAACAGGGTCCGGGCTCCGTCTCGCCCAGGCTCAAGTTCGAGCAGCCGATCCGGTTGTTGATCGAGGTGCAGATACAGAATCCCACGGCGAAGCGACCGGAGATCCGCATCCACCAGTTTGCCAGCAAGGCAGCGGACGAAGTGATCGGCAGTAGCGACTATCAGTGGCGGAACCGCGGCGCCGTGTACACCACACAGAATGTCTACTCGCGGTTGGGCAAGATTGTCATACGCGGTCTGGGCGAGGAAGATACCGTCACGGTCAGCTCGCTCGATTTCACGGCGGAAGACCATACGCTCTTCATGCCGCTCTGGGCAGGCATTCCGGATGAGCAGCACGCCCAGGCAATGATCGGGCGCGCCTTGCTGGATGCAAGCCGTTTCCAGCGGCCGTTTGGCGTCCCCGCCTGCCCGCTCCTGCTGAAGCCGGAGGCAGAGATGGTCTCACAGGCGGTTCACCTGCCCTGGAATCTGTTCATCGCCGAAGGCTTGCTCCGCTATGGATTCCGCACCGATGCCGCGCGCCTGGTCGCCCACCTGATGACCGGCATCGTCCAGAACCTCAAGCAGAACCGCGTCTTCTATGCCCGTTATCACGCCGAAAAGGGGACCGGCATCGGCGAGCGCAACGCGCTGAGCGGGCTGGCGCCTGTGGACCTGTTCCTGCGCGTGCTCGGGGTGGAGGTGCTCTCGGCCACGCGGGTGAAGCTCGAGGACAAGAATCCCTTCCCCTGGGACGTGACCGTCACGTACAAGGGACTGAAAGTGGTCCGGGGGCAGCAAAAAACCGAAGTGATTTTTGCCAACGGCAAGTCGGTTACTGTGACAGATATTGAACCGGTCATCGTTTCTATATAACTCATTCAAATAACGCTTGTCTGCAGGCCTAAACTTCGCATTAATGGATTGACAGCACTTCTGTGATATAAAAATTGTGGATTGATATTTCTCGCTGCTTTCAGGGGAGGAGGAGAATGATCTCGTGAAAGGAAAGCAAAAAACAGTTGTTGCAGGTGCAATCGGTGAATGTGTCCATGTCGCGGGTGTAGCAAACTTCCTGCGGCTTGCCGAGTCTGCAGGCTGGCGCACGGTGTTTCTCGGCCCCGCGGTTTCCATAGATGAGATCATCACTGCGGCACAGCGTGAACAGGCGCATATGGTTGGCGTTTCGTACCGGCTTACTCCTGAGACCGGCGAACGGCTGCTCGGTGAATTCGCCGAAGCTGCATCCGCGTTACACGAACGTGGAGTCCGCTTTGCATTTGGTGGCACTCCGCCGGTCGTGGAACGCGTCCGCCAGATTGGGTTTTTCGAGCGCGCGTTTGACGGCAGTGAACCCCCGGAAGCTGTGCTCACTTACCTGAAGGGTGGACAGACTGAGGCTGGCAAGGAAGCGAATTATCCTCAATCTACTGTAGAACGTATCCAATGGAAATCTCCTTACCCGATTCTTCGTCACCATTTTGGTCTTCCAACAATGGAAGATACGCTCAAAGGAATTAAAAAGATTGCAGATGCCCAGGCGTTGGATGTTATTTCGTTGGGAATTGATCAAGATGCTCAAGAAAGTTTCTTCCATCCTGAGCGACAGGACGTACGACGCAAAGGTGCGGGCGGTGTGCCCGTGCGCTCAGAGGATGATTACCGCGCATTATATGCTGCGAGCAGGCGCGGCAACTTCCCGTTAATGCGAACCTATTCAGGTACCGATGACTTCATCCGATTGGCACAGATGTACGTCGAGACAATTAACAATGCCTGGTGCGCGATCCCGTTGTTCTGGTTCAATCAGATGGACGGGCGTGGCCCATGGGATCTCGAAGGCTCGATCCGCGAACATCAAAGTGTGATGAAGTGGTACGGCGAACACAATATCCCGGTAGAACTGAACGAGCCTCATCACTGGGGGATGCGTGATGCCCACGATGTCGTGTTTGTTGTTTCTGCTTATCTTTCTGCATACAACGCGCGTGCCCTGGGCGTGAAGGATTACATCGCCCAGTTCATGTTCAATAGCCCGCCGGGGCACTCCGATGCGATGGATCTGGCAAAGATGATGGCAGTTATCGATATGATCAGACCTCTCGAACAGGATGATTTCAGAATCTGGAAACAGACTCGCACAGGTTTGTTGAGTCACCCACTCGACCCTGATCTGGCGCGTGGTCATCTTGCCGCCAGCATCTACCTGCAGATGGCGCTCCAGCCTCATATCATCCATATCGTCGGGCACACGGAAGCCCATCACGCCGCGACCGCAGATGACATTATCGAAGCCAGCAAGATCGCGCGACGCGTCGTTGAGAACGCCGTGCGCGGCGCACCGGATATGAGTGCTGACCCCGCGATCTCGAGGCGCAGGAAACAACTCATCGGGGAAGCCAAAATGCTGCTGGAAGCGATTGTTGCTCTCGCGGGTCCAGATATTGATGACCCGCTCACAGATCCGCAGACGCTAGCCCGTGCAGTGACCTGTGGTCTGATGGATGCTCCCCAATTGCGCAATAATAAGTTTGGACGTGGGCAGGTCCGCACGATGATCTTTAAAGGCTCCAGTGTCGCTGTGGATGCAAAAGGAAAAATACTGGAGGAGCACAAACGTTTGGCAGAGCTCGTCTAAATCTTGATTCCATGCTGTGGGAAGGTTTGCCCACAGGGTCAGCCTGGCTAACCCAACTTTCACGAGGCTGAACGAGCTGAACGAAAGGAGAATCCAATGACGAAAAAATTTGCAGTAATTGGCGCGGGACATGGTGGGAAGGCAATGGCTGCACATCTGGCTCTAATGGGGTTTACGGTCAACTTGTACAACCGGACGCCTGAGCATGTGGAAGTGATCAAAAAACGCGGCGGCATCGAGTTGGAAAGCCCCCAAGGGGGTCCGCACGGGTTTGGCGAGCTGGCACTGGTCACATCGAAGATCGCAGAGGCAATCAAGCAGGTCGAGGTTACTATGGTCGTACTGCCGTCCTCGGCGCATGCCGATGTTGCCAAAGCCATGGCCCCTCACCTGAAAGGCGGACAGATTGTGGTCCTGCATCCGGGACGTACCTGCGGCGCGCTGGAATTTGCGAAAGTGATCCGTGAGAACGGCTGCAAAGCCGATGTGATCGTTGCCGAGGCAGAAACGTTCATTTATGCCTCCCGCTCTGATGGTCCTGCTCAGGCACGAATTTTCCGCATCAAGGAAGCGGTCCCGCTGGCGGCGCTTCCCGCCACACGGACAAGACAGGTCCTGGAAGCAATCTGCGAAGCCTATCCTCAATTCATCGATGGCGTGGATGTGCTCAACACGGGCTTGAACAATATGGGCGCGATCTTCCATCCTGCACTGACCCTGCTAAATATGGGTTGGATCGAAGCCACCCATGGCGATTATCAGTTCTATATCGATGGCGTGACGCCTTCCGTGGCGCGCATGCTCGAGGTGCTAGACCGCGAACGCGTGACTGTGGCTTCGGCATTGGGCTTGCGGGCGCGCACGGCTCTGGAATGGCTTAAAATGGCCTATGGTACCATCGGGGAGAACTTGCATGATGCAATCCACAACCAGCCTGGTTATTTTGGAATTAAGGCTCCCTCCACGCTCTACCACCGTTATCTGTTTGAAGATGTACCGATGAGCCTTGTCCCGATTGCGTCACTGGGGAAGCGCTATGGCGTCTCGGTGCGCGGAATGGAAAGCATGATCCAGATCGCCAGCATCATCCATCGCACTGATTACTGGCGACGCGGGCGCACTGTAGAGAAACTGGGCTTGGAACAATGGGATGTTAGTGAATTGACCCGCTTTGTCCAAGATGGGATTATCGAGTAACCCTAACTATTCTGAGTAACACAAATTGGCTTACAGTACTAACGATTTTCCTGACACCATCCGTCAGTACAGGTTCAGCCGTTTGTTTTCGGGCAAAAAGCGATTACCCCCGCCCTGCACCCGTCCCTGACGGGGGTGTCAGGGAGCGGGCGGTGCCAGGGCAGTCGCCACTACGAGGCACGCCATTCCGGTTGCTCTGAACAATTCTGGGAGTGGCTACTTGTGTGAGCTTGCCGAAGAGGTTCACCACGGAGCCCACTGACGCTTTGCGCACAGAAAAAACCTTTAAAATTCTCGGTGAACTCCGTGTTCTCCGTGGTGAGCAGATCAATCGCCCATTCTGTTCGCCACTCCGACAATTCTAAAACCAGGATTTTATGGTATAAAAAATATGGGGTTGGATGTTCGTCTGCGGGGGCAAGCCTGGAATGGACATGATCCGACAACAGAAAATGTTCAACGTATGCCCAAGATCATGGAATTTCTGCGACAGACGAATGTCTCTGGCAGAGTGTTTTTATTTGTAGATGTCCAGAACTTATTCTGCGAGTTTCCATGACTGAACCCGATCTTTCCACGCTCCATGCGCATCTTGTGGCGCTGTATGGCGAATCTGCTGGCGCAGAGGCGTTTGAGCGCCTGCGCGCGATTTTGAGTCGGTATCAGGATAGGCTTGCAGCCTCGCATCATGCCGGCGAGCTCTCTGAGCGGGACAGTATTCTCATCACCTATGCCGATCAGCTGAACGAGCCCGGGCGTTCACCTTTTCAGACGTTGGCCCGTCTTTCCGAAGGATATCTTTCTGACGTGGTGACTGGCATCCACATCCTGCCATTCTTCCCGTATTCTTCGGATGATGGGTTTTCGGTCATCGATTACCAGGCGGTCAACCCGCAGATCGGCAGCTGGGACGATATCAAGCAGTTGGGTCGCAGCTTCCGCCTAATGTTCGATGCCGTGATCAATCACTGCTCTGTGCAGCATGAATGGTTTCAGGCATTTCTGCAGGATGATTCTCATTATTGCGAGTACTTCGTGGTGGTGGAGGGCAATCCTGATCTTTCCCGGGTGGTCCGCCCACGTGCCCTGCCGCTTTTGACAGCCTTCGAGACGCCCTCAGGCACCAAGCAGGTCTGGACTACGTTCAGCGCAGATCAGGTGGATCTGAATTTTCAGAATCCTGCTGTGCTGCTGGAGATCATCGAGACGCTCCTCTTCTATGTTTCTCGGGGCGCTCAGCTCATCCGCCTGGATGCCATCGCCTACCTCTGGAAGGAGATCGGCACGTCTTGCATTCACCTGCCGCAGACCCACCGTATCATTCAGCTCTTCCGTGCGGTGCTGGATCGAGTGGCTCCGCAGGTCTTGCTCATCACCGAGACAAACGTTCCGCACGTAGATAATATTTCCTACTTTGGGAATGGCAGCGACGAAGCGCAGATGGTCTATAACTTCGCCCTGCCGCCGCTGATCTTGCACACCTTCCATACCGCGGACAGCCGCATTCTCTCCATGTGGGCAGAGGGGCTCAAGTTGCCATCGAATCGCACGACGTTCTTCAACTTCCTGGCATCTCATGATGGGATCGGGATCAACCCGGCGCGCGGCATTCTGCCTGATTCTGAGATCAATGCCCTGATCGAGCGCGTGGTACAGCATGGCGGACTCGTATCGTATAAGGACGATGTGAGCGGAATGCAAATCCCATATGAGCTCAATATCAATTATTTCGATGCCCTCTCCAATCCACGCGCGGAAGAACCCCTCAGCATTCAAGTGGATCGTTTCATGTCTGCGCAGGCGATTATGCTTGCCCTGGTCGGGGTGCCAGGGATTTACTTCCATAGTCTGTTCGGTTCGCGCAGCTGGCGCGAGGGCGTGGAGATCACCGGACGGAATCGCACGATTAATCGACAGAAATCCGATCTCACCACGTTTGAGAGCGAATTAGGGAACGAATCATCTCTACAACACCAGGTCTTTTCCCGGTACGCTCAACTACTACAGGCGCGCAGCGCTTCCCCGGCCTTCCATCCGCATGGTGTGCAGCAGGTGCTCGACGTTGGACGGGCGGTCTTTGCCTTGTTCCGTATCTCGCCGGATGGCGCCGAGCGGGTGCTGTGTCTGCACAATATTTCGGATCAGCGCCAAGGGATCAACGCGGTAAACATTCTGGGGTCCGCTTTCGAGCCGTTGCTGGATCTCATTACAGGTCAAAAAATCCAGAGTCCCTTCCAACTGGACTCCTATCAAACTCTATGGTTGAGGATGAAGAGATGAATAGAAATGTAAGTTCGGAATATTTGACTCTCTTGAAAGATCGCGTCAATCTACGCCAGATTCCGTTCAGCGAGCGCGGCTCGCGCTTGTTGATTTTCCAGTCGAACGGGCATCTCACCTTCCGGTTGGCGGAACGCTGGTTCAAGCGCGAGGGTCAGCTTGCTGCCTATCGCAACCGCCCGCCGCTGATCGAGCAGTGGGTGTTCACCGACAAGGAAGGCAACCTGCTGGATATTGGCGTAACGACGTATCCGCACCGGATCGATTTTGAGACCCGCATCGGGACCTTCAGCCTGGCTTTTGTGGACGCCGAAACCGTCCTGTTGACCCTTCCGCCTGCCGAGTTTGCCATCAAGTTTCTTGCTAACCTCGACAAAATCCAGACCGATCGACGCGGCGGCGTGCTGCGTCTGACCGGAGATATCCGCCGGAATGTGGCGTATACCACCAACGCCAAGATCGTATCCCATGCCACGGCGGCACTGGGTACAGAGAACCAGTCCGTCCATTTGCACCTGGACGCGACCGAGGGCGGCAAGTCGTTGCTGCTCAATATTACGCCCCGGCTGGGTTTCAACCGCTATATCCCCGATCCCGAGAAGGTGATGGAGGACGCGGCCCGCCGCTGGCATGACTGGTTTGCCGCGGCACCGCCAGTAGAGGAGGAATATCGGGCGCAATATTATTACGCCTGGTGGATCATGCGCGCCGGGTTGATCTCCACCCGCTTCTATACCACGCGCGAAGCCATGACGCCCTCCATGATCCATTACGTGGGCGTGTGGCAATGGGACGCGTTCTTCCATGCCCTCGCCTATCGCTATGTGGAAAAGCACCTGGCGCACGACCAGATCCGTATTGTCCTGGATCACCAGCGCGAAGATGGCATGATCCCCGACGCCATCCATGACGAGGGCACCGTCACGCGCCTCGAACATCCCATTGTGGCAGACGTGACCAAGCCGCCTCTGATTGCCTGGGCATGCTACAAGCTTTATGAGCACGATGGCGATCGCGAGTTCCTCGATGAGATCTACGAGCCGATCGTACGCTGGAACAACTGGTGGTTCGAAAACAACGATGTGGATGGCAATGGTCTGTGCGAATACCAGCACCCGTATTCCTCCGGGTTGGACGATAGTCCGCTCTGGGACGATGGCATGCCCGTCGAGGCGCCGGACCTTAACACCTATCTTTATCTGCAACAGGAATCGCTTGCCAGGATCGCCCGCGTCATCGGCAAAGAGGAAGATGTAGAGCTATGGCAGGAACGTGCCCGGGCCATGGCGCGGCGTCTGGTGGACATTGCCTGGGACGCGGAAAGCGGTTTCTTCTGGGCACGCCGCAACGGCTCGACCGTGAATGTCCGGACTCCCTTCAGCCTCTTCCCGCTGATCACTGGTCAGATGCCCCGGGAGATCGCCGACCGCCTGGTTGCTCATCTCACAAATGAGCGCGAGTTCTGGACCCGCTATCCCGTGCCCACGGTGGCGATGGACGATCCCAAGTACACGCCGGGCAAGATGTGGCGCGGTCCCACGTGGGTGAACGTCAACTACCTTCTCATCGAAGGCTTGCAGCGGTCCGGCTATGAAGACCTGGCACGGGAACTGCGGCGTCGCACGCTGGACTTGATCAACTCACGCGACGACATCTACGAATACTACGATCCGGTCACCGGAGAGAATCCGCCGACCGCAGCCTCCATGTTCGGCTGGTCCTCCGCGGTCTTCATCGATCTCGCCATTCAGGCTGCCCGGGAAAACGACCGGTGACGAGGATTGCACTTCTCCATTACTCGGCGCCGCCGGTCGTTGGGGGAGTGGAAAGCATCCTGGGGCAGCACGCGCGCCTGATGGCCGATGCAGGACACAAGGTCCGCATCCTCGCGGCGCGCGGAGAGCAGATCGACCCCCGCATTCCGTTCCTTTGCCTGCCCCTCGCCGATTCGCGGCACCCCGATGTGCTGGAGGTCAAGGCAGACCTGGATCGAGGTCGGGTCCCTGCCCGATTCCAGGTGCTGGTCCAGGCCCTCACGGCGACTCTGCAGGAAGCCCTGGCAGATGTGGACATCGTCATCGCGCACAACGTCTGTTCCCTGAATAAGAACCTCGCTTTGACTGCTGCGTTGCACAATCTTGCAGGCGAGAACCGTCTGCGCATGATCCTCTGGCATCACGACCTGGCATGGACCACGCCGCGTTACCGGAATGAATTGCACGATGGCTATCCCTGGGATCTGCTCCGCCAGGCCTGGCCGGGTGTGAAGCAAGTCACGATCTCTGAGATGCGCCAGCGCGAGCTGGCAGGACTGTTCCATATCGAGCCGGAGGATATCGCGGTGGTTCCGAACGGCCTGGATATCGCCAGGTTCCATAAGCTCGAGGAGCAGACGAGACGTTACGTGGAGCAGCTGGATTTGCTAAGCGCCTCGCCATTGCTCCTGCTGCCCGTCCGGATCACGCCCAGAAAAAACATCGAGCTGGCCATCCGCCTGTGCGCGGCGCTGCGGCATGCGTTTCCTGCCAGCAGACTCGTCGTCACCGGTCCACTGGGACCTCACAACCCCGCCAACGCCGAATATTTCGAAAGCTTGACTGTCTTGCGCAAAGAGCTAGGCGTGGAGAGCGCTGTCCACTTTCTCGCTGAGATCACCTCAGAATACATCCCCGACGCGGTGATCTCGGACTTCTACCGGCTGGCGGATGCCCTCGTTATGCCCTCGCGCGAGGAGGGCTTCGGTATTCCCATTCTGGAGGCGGGTCTCGCGGGCTTGCCGATTTT
>DAITPI010000025.1:15599-19230 GCA_036833655.1 Anaerolineales bacterium
TGCGGAGTCTCTCCGGCGAAAAACGCATCCAGCGCGGGTCCGAGGTGCACGCCACATACCAGCCCTGGGAGGAAATCGTACGGGTGGCAGAGAAGGAAAAGCCCGATCTGCTGGTGCTGGAATATCCATGCCAGTTCGAGGCACTCTGCACGACCCCGACGGAGGTGCTGACTCATCCGCCCTGCGACATCGCCATTGTCAACTCGCGCATCACCGAGGGCCTGAGCAATATGCTGATCCCCATCCGCGGCGGTCCGTATTCCGAGCTTGCCCTGCGGACCGCACTCGCCATGCAGCGGTTCCACCCGATGGAGGTCACTTCCCTGCATGTGGTCCCTTCCACACCGCCTGCCGAACAGGATGCAGCCTTTCGCGGCATTGAGCGGGTATTGAAAAATCTGCCCGAGATCCGGAAGCAGGAGGTGATCACCGATAACCCGGGAGAGATCATCTTTGAGGCGTCCCGGCAGTACGACCTGCTCGTCATGGGAGCCAGCTCTCGCCCGGCAGAGGAGGTCACCTCGATCGGACCGGTGGCAGAGCGCATCATGAATGAGAGTGAGTGTGGCGTGATCGTTCTCAAGACGAAGAGGCCGTTGCCACACAATCCGGCGAGTGAGGAGTCCGGCCTGTCCGCCATCTCCGTGCTGGTGGACAAGTGGTTTGCCGAAAACACATTCCATGCCAATGAGTTCCAGGATCCGGACTATCTGTTGCGCCTCAAGCGCGAGCGTGGGCTGACCATCAGCCTGGCATTGCCTGCCTTGAACGAGGAAGACACGGTCGGTAACGTAATCCAGACCATTCAGCAACCGTTGATGTTCGATGTACCCCTGGTGGACGAGATCGTATTGATCGATTCGAATTCCACTGACCGCACGCGAGAGATCGCTCAGGATCTGGGTATCCCGGTGTATATCCACCAATCTGTGTTGCCGAATCATGGCTCGCGATGCGGTAAGGGTGAAGCACTCTGGAAGAGTCTCTACTGTACACACGGCGATATCATCATCTGGCTGGACACGGACATCGTTAATATCCATCCGCGCTTCGCCTATGGCTTGATCGGTCCCCTGCTGCTGCGCCCCGATGTCCAGTTCGTGAAGGGCTTTTACCGGCGCCCGCTGCGGGTAGGAGACAAGATCCAGGCAGGCGGCGGAGGCCGGGTCACCGAGCTGACGGCGCGTCCGCTGCTCAACCTGTTCTATCCCGAGCTCTCGGGTGTGATCCAGCCGCTTTCGGGAGAGTATGGTGGCCGGCGCGCCGCGCTCGAGCAGCTCGGCTTTTTCTCGGGCTACGGTGTGGAGATCGGCTTGCTGATCGACGTGCTCGAAAAGCTGGGTTTGAGCGCCATCGCCCAGGTGGACCTGCAGGAGCGCATCCATCATAACCAGCCGCTCGAGGCGCTGGGCAAGATGTCGTTTGCCATCATTCAGGCGGTGATGCGTAAGCTGGAAACTCGCTACGGGCAGAGTATTCTGGAGAACGTCAACAAGACGATGAAGCTGATCCACTACGAACAGGACGGCTTCCGGCTGGACGTGGAAGAGATTGCCGAGCGTGACCGTCCACCTATGATCGAAATTCCCGAATATCGGGAGTGGGTTGATGTAACCGCATAAAGTCCGTGGGGAGCCACGCAGTTTTGTAAGCAAGATACATCGATAAACGGAACGAAATAAACCTGGCAGGTTCAGAATCTGTGCCTGCGGGATGTGTGTCCTATGGGTGGAATTAATCTTTAAAAATTAATCCCCTGATAAACTTTTGTTGCCTATCTTGGGTGATTTCATTTCAAGAGGAGGATGTGCATGAGAGGAAAGATCAAACCCGTGATCCGACCCGTGAATATCAAATTGACAAAACTCTTTACGGAGTTTTTTCAGAGTGAGGAATCTTCAGGGATTATTTTAATTCTTTGTACGATTACTTCGATCCTGATTGCTAATTCGCCTCTGGGAAAAGGCTTCATGGATTTCTGGCATACAAAGTTTGGATTTGAGATAGGTGCTATCGCGCTGAACCAGAGCCTGGAAGTTTGGATCAACGATGGCTTGATGGCGATCTTCTTCCTGTTGATTGGCCTGGAAATCGAGCGCGAGATCTATGTCGGGGAGTTGTCTGATCGAAAGAGCGCATCCCTGCCTATTGTTGCCGCGATCGGCGGTATGGCGATGCCTGCTTTGCTCTACTTTATGTTGAATCAGGGCACGGAAACACAGGGCGGGATTGGTATTCCCATGGCGACAGATATCGCCTTTGCATTGGGAGTGCTTGCGTTACTGGGGAGCAAAGTCCCTTCATCTCTGAAGGTCTTTCTTACTGCCTTGGCCATTATCGACGACCTGGGTGCCATCCTCATTATTGCCTTGTTCTACGTGGGCGATTTCTCGTTCCTGTATCTTCTCCTGGCGGTCGGCGTATTCGCTGGATTATTGATCTTGAACCGCCTGGGTGTGCAGGGACTGTCTTTTTATCTTATCCCCGGTATCCTCATGTGGTACTGTATGCTGCGATCCGGTGTCCATGCGACGCTTGCAGGCGTACTATTGGCATTCGCTCTCCCGTTTGGAGATGGCAGTGAGAATTCTCCCTCCCACAGGCTACAGCATTTTTTGCACAAACCCGTGGCTTTCGGCATCATGCCCATTTTGCGCTGGCGAATACGGGAATACCCTTCAGTAGGAACTGGCTCGCAGACCTGGTGGCACCCAACAGTCTGGGCGTTTTCGCAGGTTTGCTCTTTGGCAAACCTTTAGGTATTTTCGTGGCAGGATTTCTAGCGGTCAAAGCACGCCTGTCTCAATTGCCTGGCGAGCTCTCCTGGGGGCATATCCTGGGAGCCGGATTTCTAGGCGGCATTGGTTTTACCATGTCGGTCTTCATCACATTGCTTGCTTTTAGTAATCTTGAGACGGTCCAGAGTACCAAGATCAGCATTTTGTTTAGTTCGCTTCTCGCAGGTACGACAGGCTATTTGATCCTGCGGATGCAAGCATCGAAGACTCTGACAGAAGAAAAGAACACCGATGACTGACATCGACATTGTGATTGTTGAAGAAATCATTGTTGTTCTTCTGTTGATCACTTCGGCGGTCGCTGTCTTGGCGCGGCGGCTGCGTATCCCTTATACGGTCGGGTTAGTATTGATTGGACTGGCTTTGAGCATTCTAAGCCCGACCCGGATCCAGTTTTCCCCTCAGATCATTCTGGCATTGCTTGTACCACCCCTGGTCTTTGAAGCGGCATTTCATCTGCGCTGGGATGAGCTGCGTCGTGATTTCTGGCTGATCCTTGTGCTGGCGATCCCGGGTGTGATTCTTACAACGTTATTTGTGGGAGGAGTTGTGGCATGGGGCACAGGACTGGCAATCCCGGCGGCACTGGTGTTCGGAGCGCTCGTCTCTGCCACAGACCCGGTTGCGGTCGTGGCTTTGTTCCGCCGGCTGGGTGCTCCACGCCGGTTGGTGGTTTTGATCGAAGGGGAAAGTCTGTTCAACGATGGGACGGCCATCGTCATGTTCAATTTGATGATCGCGATTGCGCTGGCGGGTCGCTTTGACCCGGCCAGTAGTATTCGTGATTTTGTGGCTGTTGCTGGCGGGGGTGTCTTGATCGGGGTTGCCCTTGG